>DMDP01000033.1 GCA_003445475.1 Peptococcaceae bacterium
CCGCCGGTCAGGTCCAGGGCCTCCCGCGCCAGCAACTCGATAACCCCCGTCTCCTCCAGGGCGCCGACGAGGACGAACAGGCCGCCGAAAAAGAAAAGGGTGGGCCACTCGATATCCGCCAGGATGCCCTCGGGCTCGGCGCCCGTGATGAGCAGGAGCAGGGCCGCCCCGCCCAGGGCGATGCTCGCCGTGGGCAGGTGCAGGAACTGGTGGAGTAAGAACCCGGTTATGACCAGGCCGAGCACGAAGAGCGATTTGCGGAGAAGGGCCAGGTCGTGGAGGTAGTCGCGCGGCTGCATATTCATTACTTCTGCCCGGAGTTCGGGGTCGCCCACCAGGTGCCGGCGAAAGATCACCAGCAGGAGGGCCAGTGTGATGGCGAACACCACCGCCGCCACCGGCGCCAGGTTGACCAGGAAATCAAAGAAGCCGAGCCCGGCCGGGCCGCTGATCATAATGTTGGGCGGATCCCCGATCAGGGTGGCCGTCCCGCCGATGTTCGACGCCATTATCTCGGCCACCAGGAAGGGAAAGGCCCGCAACTGCAGGGTGCCGGTGATGGCGAAGGTGACCGGGACGATGAGAAAGACCGCCGTGACGTTGTCCAGTAAGGCCGAGAGCATCGCCGTGACTCCGGCCAGGGCCACCAGCATTCTGCGGGGCTCGCCGCGGGCGGCCCGGGCCGCCCATATGGCCAGAAACTCGAAGAGGCCCGAGCGCCGCGTAACGGCCACAATGATCATCATGCCGATGAGCAGGCCGATGGTGTTGAAGTCGATGGCGGCCACCGCCTGCTCCTGGGAGAGAACCCCGGTGAATACGACCACCGCCGCCCCCACGAGCGCCACCACCGCCCGGTGAACCTGCTCGGCGACGATCATCGCGTAGGCGGCGATAAAGACCCCCACGGCGATATAGGCGTGCGTCCCTTCCATAGTTGAACCCCCGGAAGCGCCGGCCGCACCTTTGCTGCCGCAGACCGGCGCGAGGTTTCACCCTTCTTTATACCTGCCCACCACCAGGCGTTCCTTCCCGGACAGGTCCCGTTCGATAAAGACCTCCCAGTCCGGCGCGGGCACCAGGGACAGGGCCTCCCGGGCCTGGCGCGGATCGATCTCCATCAGCAGACGGCCCCCGGGCCGGAGAAAACGCGCCGCCTGGGGCACCAGGCGCCGGTACACGCCCAGGCCGTCCGGGCCCCCGTCCAGCGCCAGCCGCGGCTCATGCCGCACGTCCCGCGGCAGGTGGGGGAAATCCGGCGACGGGACGTAGGGCAGGTTGGCGCAGATCAGGTCGACCCGCCCCACCAGCTCGGGCGGCACCGGCGCCAAAAGATCTCCCTCAAGGCAGCGGACGCGCTCCGCGACACCGTGCCGCCGGGCGTTGGCCCCGGCCACCTCCAGGGCCGCTTTTGAAATGTCGACGGCGTACACCACGGCCCCCGGGTGGTGGCGCGCGATGCTCACCGCCACCGCCCCGCTGCCCGTGCCCACGTCCACCACCAGGGGTCGGGGCAGGTCCTGCAGCAGCGCGAGCGCCCGCTCCACCATCAGCTCCGTTTCCGGCCGGGGAATGAGAACGGCGGGGTTAACCTGGAAGTCGAGCCCCATGAACTCTTTGCGGCCGGTAAGGTAGGCTACCGGCACACCGTCCAGCCGTTGCGCCACGAGTTCCCGGTAGCGGGCCACCTGCTCTTGCGTGAGTTCCCGTTCCGGCGCCGCGTAGAGCGCCGCGCGGTCCGCGCCCAGGACGTGGGCTAACAGCACTTCGGCGTCGATAACCGGGCTTGTACTGCCCGCGGTGCGCAGGGCCGCCTGCGCCCGCACCAGTACATCTCGCACCCGCATTGCACCGGCCCCTTCCTTGCCCCTGTAACGCCGCTCCGCCGGCGCCTTAAATTGCCTCCTTCAACCGCTCGGCCTGGTCGGTGGTGATCAGGGTATCAATCAGCTCGTAGAGATCGCCGTCGAGGATCTCTTCCAACCGGTAGAGGGTCAGGTTTAACCGGTGGTCGGTGACACGGTTCTGCGGGAAGTTGTATGTCCGGATGCGCTCGCTGCGGTCGCCGGTCCCCACCATGGAGCGCCGCGCCGTGGCCAGGTTTTCCTGCTGCTCCCGCTGTGCCCGGTCCAGGAGCCGCGCCCGCAGGACCTTCATCGCCTTGTCGCGGTTCTTGTGCTGCGACTTTTCGTCCTGGCACGTGACCACGATCCCCGTGGGCAGGTGGGTGATGCGCACCGCCGACTGGGTGGTGTTCACCGACTGTCCGCCCGGCCCCGAGGAGCAGAAGACGTCGATCCGCAAGTCTTCCGGCTTGATCTCCACGTCCACCTCTTCCGCCTCCGGCAGCACGGCCACCGTCGCCGCCGAGGTGTGAATGCGCCCTCCCGACTCGGTGACCGGCACACGCTGGACCCGGTGCACGCCGCTCTCGAACTTTAGGCGGCTGTACGCGCCGCGCCCCTCGATGAGGACAATGACCTCCTTAAACCCGCCCAGGGTGGTCGGGCTGGAACTTAATATCTCCGTCCGCCATCCCTGCCGCTCGGCGTAGCGCAGGTACATGCGCAGGAGGTCGGCGGCGAACAGGGCCGCCTCCTCGCCCCCGGTGCCGGCGCGGATTTCCATCACGACGTTCTTCTCGTCGTTCGGGTCGCGCGGCAGAAGCAGCATCTTGAGCTGCCGTTCCAGGTCTTCCCTGCGCGCCTCCAGGGCCTCAATCTCGCCTTCCGCCAGCGCGACCAGGTCGGGATCGCTCTCCTCTTCCAGGAGCGACCGCGTGTCCTCTATCTCCTTGAGGACCTTCTTGTAGGTGCGGAAGACCCCGACCACCTCGTCCAACTCGGCGTAAGTCCTGGTATACTGCCGCCAGAGCTCCCGGTTCTCGATCACGGCGGGGTCGGCGATAAGTTTTGCCAGTTCATCGTAGCGCGCTTCCAGCTGCTCCAGTTTAGCGTACATTGACTTCACCTTCTTTCGCCAGCACGGCGTCCAGGGCCCGGATGGCCACCTCTATCTGCCCGTCGTCCGGCTCACGCGTGGTCAGACGCTGGAGCCACAACCCCGGCGCCATGAGGACGCGGCAGGCGGGATGGGCGGCATACCGGGCCGTAAACTTAATGAACTCGTAACCCAGGCCGGCCACCACCGGCAGGAGCAAAAGGCGCGAGGTCAGCCGCCACCACAGCGGCTCGACCGCCAGAAACGAAAAGACCACGATGCTGATGACCAGCACGATCAGCAGAAAACTCGTGCCGCACCGCGGGTGCAGGACCGGGTAAGGCCGCACCGCGGCCACGTCCATGCTGGCCCCGGCCTCGTAGGCGTTGATAACCTTGTGCTCCGCGCCGTGGTACGCGAAGACCCGGCGGATGTCCGGGAGGAGGCCGACGCCGGCCACATAGGCCAGGAAAACGGCCACGCGCACCACGCCTTCAATAAGATTCTGCCCCAAAGACCCGGCAACCAACGAGCGGGCTAGGTGCGCCAGGGCGGCCGGCAGAAAGACAAAGAGCGCCACCGCAAGCCCGAAGGCGAAAACGATGGTGCCCGCCAGCTCCCACCGGTTGAGCGGGCGCTCGTCCTCTCCCACCGCGGCAGCGGCGGAGAAGCTCAGCGCCTGGATGCCGAGCACCGTGGATTCGACCAGTGCCACCGTCCCGCGGACGAAGGGCCACTTCAAAAACCGCCATCGCTCGGTTACCGAGGTCACGGGCCACTTTTCGACGTCGATGTTGTTGTCGGGACGGCGCACCGCCACCGACCAGGTGCGCGGCCCGCGCATCATCACGCCCTCGATGACCGCCTGGCCGCCGTAATCGAAACGCGGCATGGGCCAACGCTCCCCGCCTTCAACGAATTAGCAGAGCCCCCGCTCTGCTAATCTCTACTTGATCCCGTACTTCTTGCGGAACCTGTCCGCCCGTCCGTGCGTTTCCACCGTCCGCTGGGTCCCGGTGTAGAACGGGTGGCAGCGGGAGCAAATCTCTACCCGCATTTCCTTTTTCGTCGAGCCGGTCTCGAACACCGCGCCGCAGACGCAGGTGATCCTGGCCGGCCCATATGGCGGATGAATATCTTTCTTCATCTGTTTCACCTCCCGGAGTAAACCGCAACCTATTATAGCACAGAAGCAACGGCGCGACAATAAATACCGCGCCGACATACAAGGCCACGCGGCGGCCGGGTACCACGGAGAGCAAGCGCATAAACACCAGGGCCGCTGCCTCAGGACAGCGGCCCTCGTGAGTGGCTGCATAGCCGTTAACCGGCCCCGTCGCCGTTTTCCAGGTAGCGCTTCACCCGTTCCACGGCCTCGGGAATCGCCGCCTCCACCGCGGGGGTGCATTCCGTGCCAAAGGTGGTGACGTCCTCCACCTCGACGGCAATAATCCTGATTTCCCGCGGCATTTCGTCACCGAACAGCTCATACCCGATCTTCA
>DMDP01000144.1 GCA_003445475.1 Peptococcaceae bacterium
GATGTACAGCCACGAGGTGCCGCCGTACTCCGTTTCACCGTAAACATGGTTGACATAGTTCGGGTTGGCAGCTATCCGGGCCTTCGCCTCCTGCAGGAGTTCCTCGCGCTCCCCAAACTTCAGCGCCCCGGTCGGACAGGCGCTGACACACGCCGGCGCCAGGCCCTGACCCAGCCGGTCGTATTCGCCGCCCGGATCGAAGCAGAAACGGCACTTCTTGACCTCCGGGAAGACCTTGTCCCACTCGTACTTGGGCACGCTGAAGGGACAGGCCAGCATGCAGTACCGGCAACCGACGCAGCGGTAGGCGTGGTAGAGAACGGGCCCCTGCTCCGTCTTGTAGAAGGCGTGCACGAAACAGGCCGATTCGCACGCCGGCTCCAGGCAGTGGCGGCACTGCTCCTTGACAAAACGCCACTGAACCTTGTTGTCCTTTTCCGTGATGTAGTACTTGACGACCGTCCAGTTGGTTGCCGACATGTCAGGCGGATTGTCCCACGTATTGTTGAACGTGGTGGGCGTGGCCGGCAGGTCGTTCCACTGCTTGCATGCCACCTGGCAACTGCGGCACCCAATGCATCTGCTGAGATCGACCAGTACCCCTTTGGCCACTTAGTTACACCTCCACTCCTAAACTCCTTAAGCCTTCCTGACGTTGCACAAGAATGCCTTAGACTCCTGAATATTGGTGTTGGCATCCCCCACCGATGGGGTCAGGTAATTAGCCGATGCTCCGCGCGAAAGCCCCTGGTAACCCCAGTGCCACGGCATGGCCACGACCTCCACTTCTTGTCCGTTAATCTTAAACGGCCTGACGATTGGGAGCACGTTGGCCTTGCACTTTACCTCACCCCGCGCTGTGGAGACGATGACCTCGTCCCCTGCCTTGATGCCTAGCTTGGCCGCCAGGCTCGGCGAAATTGTCACGAACGCTTCCGGCATCAACTCGACCAGACGCGGACTGTTGCGGGTCAGCGAACCGGTGTGGTAATGCTCGAGCAGCCGGTGGGTAGTCATGATGTACGGATACTCCGGGCTGGCCGTGGCCGCAAGCCTACGGAAGATGCCGGAAGGTATCTTCGCAAGCGGATTGGTCTGCTGTTTATAGAGCGGGTTTCGTACAGGACTCTCAACCGGTTCGTAGTGCGTCGGCAACGGACCGTCCTTGACGCCCGGAGCAAAAAGGCGTCCCTGCCCCTCGGGCAGCATGATAAAAGGCGCCTTTGCCGACTGATCCGGGGGCACTTTCGCGTTGAAGTCGGGCACGTCGTTGGTGACCCACTTAGTGCCGTCCCACGTAAAGAGGGCCCTCTCCGGGTCCCACGGCCTACCGGCCGGATCTGCTGCCCCCCGGTTATACACGATGCGCCGGTTGAGGGGCCACGCGAACGACCATTTGGGGTAAAGCCCAAGGCCCGTTTTGTCGGTCCGGTTGCGGCGCTTGCAGTTGACCACCTGCAGATCTGGGTCTGCCGCCCAGTACCCGGTGTAAACCCAGGACCCGCACGCGGTGGTGCCGTCGTCCTTCAACTGCGCGAAACTGGCCAGTGGTTTCCCGTCTGCTACGGTGTACCCGTTGACCTCCAGGCAGATCTTATTAATGTCCGGTTCGTCCTGGCCCGGCTTATCGTAGTTCCAGACCAGATTGACGATTGGCTCCGGAAACCGGCCGCCGCTCTGGTATTCCTTTCTGATCGCTTTGAAGAGGCGATCGGCGATCCAAATGTCGGACTTGGCTTCGCCGGGCGGATTCACGGCCTTCCAACGGTACTGGATCCACCGGCCACTGTTGGTAATGGTGCCTTCCTTTTCGTACGAGACCGCCACGGGAAGGAGAAATACCTCGGTCTTGATTTTCTTCGGGTCGGCACCGGGGCGCTTCCAGAACGCCGCCGTCTCCGACTCGAAGGGATCGACCACTACCAGCCATTCCAGGTTTTCCATGGCCTCCGCTTCCTGGGCTGCAGAAGGCCCCGCCACCAGCGGGTTCTGCCCCCACGAGAAAAAGCCCTGCACCTTGCCCTCCGCCATTCTTTCAAAAATGGCGATGTGGGACTGATCCTTGCCGTCAAGCTTGGGCAGCCAAGCGTAGCAGAAGTCATTCTCCGGCGTGGCTTTGTCGCCATACCAGGCCTTGAGCATGCTGACGAGGAACTTCGGTTTGTTCGTCCAGTAACCGCTCTTGGGCGTCTCTTTTTCGATGTAATCCTTTAACGTGGGATGCTTCGCCGCATCCGGTACGCCCACGTATCCGGGGAGAACGTGATACAATATGCCTATGTCGCACGCGCCCTGTACGTTCGACTGGCCGCGCTGTGGGTTTACACCCCCGCCCGGCCTGCCGACGTTACCCAGCAAAAGCTGTACCATACATGTGGCGCGGCAGTTCTGCGTACCGTAGGTGTGCTGAGTCACGCCCATGCAGTAGATCAGGCAGCCAGTCTTGTCCGGCTTGCCTGTGGCGCAGAATATCTCGTAGGCCTGCCGAACAGCATCCTCCGGGGCACCGGTAATCTTGCACACTGTCGGAATATCGTAGACAGATACGTGCCGCTTAAGGATCTGAAAAACACAGTTGGGATTTTGGAGAGTGGGATCTTTCCTGATCGCGTCCCCGTCTTTCTGATACTGCCAGGAACTGGTGTCGTAGCTAAACTTGCCATCTTTGGTTGTGGCACCAGAAAAAAGCCCATCCGCGAACTTGAATTCCGGGTTTACAAGGTAGGAGGCGTTCGTATAGTTAACCACATAGTCATGATGGTATAGGTTATTCTGGATAGCGTAGTTTATCAACCCTAAAAGGAAGGGAATGTCGGTTCCGGGACGGATCGGCACCCAGAGATCGGCCTTCGCCGCGCTCCTGGAAAACCGGGGATCTACAACGATCAGCTTGGCACCCCGCTCGGCCTTCGCCCGTCCGATCCAGCGCATGGCCATCGGGTGATTCTCCGCCGTGTTCGAGCCGATCATCAGAATGGCGTCGGCGTTCTTGTAATCAACAAAGTGGTTCGTCATTACTCCTCTACCAAAAGAGTTGGCCAGACCGGCCACGGTAGCGGAGTGTCAGAGGCGGGCGCAGTGATCGATTTTAACGAGACCGCAGGCCCGCATAAGCTTCCCAATCAGGTAGTTGGCTTCGTTTTCAATCACGGCGCTTCCGAGGTGGGCGATGGCCTGTGTGCGGTTTACGGTAACGCCGTTTGCGTCCTTTTCTTCGAACGTAGCGTCACGCGTCTTTTTTACCCGCTTGGCGATCTCCGCGAGCGCCCAGTCCCAGTCCTTCTCCTCCCATTTGGCGGCGCCGGGGGCACGATACAGGACTTTCGTGACGCGACGCGGATTCGGGACACGTTT
Source organism: Peptococcaceae bacterium (assembly GCA_003445475.1). Classification (GTDB taxonomy): domain Bacteria; phylum Bacillota; class Desulfotomaculia; order Desulfotomaculales; family UBA12532; genus UBA12532. The sequence goes on from DMDP01000144.1 coordinate 3,355, forward strand.
GCCGTTCTCGTCGACGATGGTGTTCACGTCGGTAAGAGCGGCACCTTTAGGACACATCGTTCCCTCGTTAATGGGATGGTCGGGATCTCCCTCGATGTATACGACCCGGTCGCCCTCGCTATAAATGATGAAACCGCACCCGCAACCACAGTACGAACAGACGGTTGCCGTCTCCTTGGCTTTTTTGAGCCTGTACGAACCGGGAACGGGTGAAACCGCCGACGACGCATACGCTGGCAACGTACCGGCCGCTTCGAAGAGTCCCAGACTGGCCGTCCCCAAACCGAGGGATTTGAGGAAATCCCGCCGGTTTATTCTTTTCATTGCGTCCCTACTACCCCCTTACATGATAAGAATTGTAGTCGGTTAATCTGCTAACAAGTCTCCGTTTATCACCCTCCTTTCGCCCTTTTTCGCAAGGCCCAAGGGGGCTTGTTTCCCGGGTTGGCCTGCGCTACCAATATAGCACAGTACCTGGGGCGTTCTACTGGGACGCACGGCTCATGTAGACAAGTTGTACAAGCAGACAAATTGTTGTTCTCAATATAGCATAGCGCCTGGAGCCTGTCAATATTGCAACCTTGGCGCAAGCCGCAAAAGTCTGAAAATTGCCTCCACAGCTTCCTGGGGCGTTTTCACCTGCACCGGGGGCACCGTTTTTCCGTCCGGCGTCCCGGCTTTCCACGTGCCGATCCCGACCACCGGCTTGTTCATCTTGGCCGCAAGCGCGATTTCCGACAGCGTACCGTAGCCGCCCCCAACGGCGATAAGCCCGTCGCACGTGCGGGCGATAACGGCGTTGCGCGCCTCCCCGAGGCCCGTAGCCACGGCCACCGTCAGATGGGCGTTCCCGTCTGCCGGATCGTTGCCGGGGAGAATACCGACCACCATGCCGCCGGCCGCGCGTGCGCCGCGGGCCGCCGCTTCCATAACGCCGCCCAGCCCGCCGCAAACGACCACTGCTCCCCGCCGGGCCACCTCGCGCCCGACGTCCTCGGCGA
>DMDP01000181.1 GCA_003445475.1 Peptococcaceae bacterium
TGAGATCGGCGGTGGGCCGGAGTCCCAGGACGGTCGCAACGTTGGCCGTTCCCAGATCGGCGTCGAGGAGACCCACGCGCAGGCTGAGCTGGCCAAGGGCGAAAGCCAGGTTAACCGAAACGAAAGTCTTCCCGGTTCCACCTTTACCGCTGGCAACGGTTACAATCTTATTCGGCCTCAGCGAGATTGCCTGCGCAAAAGGTATGTCGTGGGTGGGACGGACAAGGAGCAGCGGTACCGGCTTCAAACGCCGTTCTACGATTTTCCCCCGCAATGGGGGCGTGTCTTCTTGCCCGGCGGTCTTTTGTCGGGGCAACGTAAATTCGATTTCGGTTCCCGGGGTCAACCATGCCAGTTGGGTGCCCGCCGCCGGCGCCAGAATAACGAGTAATCCCTCTTGCAGCCCGAGTATGCGGCTTGCGAAGGTTCCTCGTCCGGGGATGTGAATGCTTAGCGTCTTGTTAGCCACCCAGCCCGGGTGCGCCACGCATGCCACCCCCATTAGCTTCGCAATAAAGGGTTCTGTGCGATATAGGATTCTGTACGACCGGAAACTTTTCCTGGTCGATTCCCGTCAGGTGCAGCTTGTTTCCCGGCCCAAGTTTTTTTACATAATTTTAAAATATGTGAAAGGGAAAATGGCAAGCAAGGATGAATATACCATGGCAGGGAGGTGTGAAAAGGGGGAAATATAGCGTACGTAAGGGGGGAGGAAAAACCCATGAAGGTGCTTCTGGTATCACCCCTTAGCGGGCCGAACCCACGGACGACGGGACGAGGTGTGCTGCCGCCGCTGAGCCTTCTCACGGTAGCGGGGCTTACCCCACCGGGGGTGGAGGTGCGATTAATTGACGAAGCAGTAGAAGAAATTGACTTCGACGGCGATTGGGACCTCGTGGGCATTACGGCCACCACAGCCCAGGCCAACCGGGCGTACGAGATCGCGGCCCAATTCAGACGCCGGGGGATCCCGGTTGTTATAGGCGGCATCCACGCGACGGCCCTTCCCGAAGAAGCGGCCCAGCACGCCGACGCGGTGGTTGTGGGGGAGGCAGAGGGTTTGTGGCCGCAGGTGATAGAAGACTGCCGCCGGGGCCGGCAGGCGCGGTTTTACCGCCACGACCGGTTTCCGGAGCTGCAAGGTATCCGGCCGCGCCGGGATCTCCTCAAGAAGGGAGCCTACCTTACCACTGCCACCGTCCAGATTACGCGAGGCTGCCCGTATAACTGTACTTTTTGCTCGGTTACCAAGTTTTTTGGCGGCACCATACGCCAGCGGCCCCTGCGCGAGGTCATCGAGGAGGTCAAGAGCCTGAAAGAAAGGCTGGTCATCTTTGTCGATGACAACATCATGGGCAATCCCGGCTATGCCCGCAAGTTATTTACTGCGCTTAAGGACCTCGGCAAGCGGTGGTTAAGCCAGGCTTCCCTGCCGCAGTTACAGGACGAACAGCTGGTAAAGCTGGCGGCCGAAAGCGGTTGTAAGGGTCTTTTCATCGGTTTCGAGAGTCTTTCACGGACCGAACTTTCCAAGCTCCACAAGCTGCATAACGATACCAAAAACTACATCAATACCATTAAGCGCCTGCACCACTACGGCATCGGCGTTATCGGCGCGTTTATCCTCGGCCTTGACAGCGATGACAGGAGCGTTTTTGAAAGAATCAGGGAATTTGCCTTTAAAGCCAAAGTCGACCTTCTGCAGGCTTCGATTCTTACACCCCTGCCCGGTACGACGCTTTTTGCACAACTGGAAAAAGAGGGTCGCATCATCGACCGCGACTGGTCGAAATACAACGGCAACAACGTGGTCTATAAACCGCTGAAGATCACCCCCGAGCAACTGCAAGAAGGATTCCAGTGGCTGCTGACCCAGGCCTATTCCGTTTCCGGCATCCTGCGTCGTTTTGGCATTTTCCACAACCGCTGGCCGGTTTTTGGAACGCTCAACCTGGTCTTCCGCCATGGTGTAAAGAACTACTGCCGCAAGGTCCGGCAGTTGGGGTACGCCATGGCCCCCCGGGCTACACAGCTGTAATATTTACTGTTTGGCATCTGTGTTGTATAGTTTAAGTATAAAAGCGGGTAAAAGTCGAAGCGCTCCCAGGGGAAGGAGTCAGGTTGTACTTTCAAAAAAACCTGGATAATGGCTGGGCCAGATTCGTTCTGGCCGAACTCATCGTCGGCAGTGCTATCCTGGCCTGGAATTGGAAGCTGTGGCCGGTGGTAGCCGTCTTTCTTGTTGTTAACGTGGCGCTGGCGTATGCTTTCGTGCGGGGAGCCGCGGCGGGGCGCCGGATCATCACGCTGAAGTTTGACGAGCAATCGGTCGATCCCACCGTGCGCATTGCCAGTGAAACGCTGCCCTACATGCGGCGCGGGCTGAACGTGGAAACGGCCCGCAAGACCGCGGAAATAATCCAGAAGATCGGCGACATACCTGCCGTCGCGATTACCGACCGGGAACGGGTGCTGGCTTTCATCGGCCCCGGATGCGACCGGCACCCGCCCGGGAAAGAGATCATCACCTTCGCCACGAAACAGGTTCTGGCCACCGGCGAACTGAAGATCGTCCAGCGTAAAGAGGACCTCCAATGCCCGGTCAAGGACTGCGTTTGTCCGCTTGAGGGGGCCGTAATTGCCCCCCTCAAGCTGCGCGGCGAGGTAGTGGGCACGGTCAAACTTTACCGCACCGACCGGGAGGGTCCCATCCCGGCGGCGATGGTTAAGCTGGCGGTAGGCATCGCCCAGCTCCTGGGAATGCAGATGGAACTGGCCGAGCTTGACCTGCAGGCGCAACTGGTGACCAAAGCCCAGCTGGAAGCCTTGCGGGCCCAAATCAACCCGCATTTTCTCTTCAACACCCTGAATACGATTATAATGTTCAGCCGCACCGACCCGGAAACGGCACGCCGCTTGCTTATCCGGCTGGCCTCCTTTTTCCGGCACGCTTTCAAGCAGACGGGGCATTTCATCACCCTGCGCGAGGAACTGGAGTGTATCAATACTTACCTGGAATTGGAAAAGGCGCGGTTTCACGAAAAGCTACGCGTTACCCGGGATGTCGATAAGACGCTCCTCAATTACCATGTGCCGGTATTGACCCTCCAGCCGCTTGTCGAGAACGCGGTGAAGCACGGGGTTATGCCCAAGATGGGCGAGGGAACGGTGCACATTATGGTCCGCCGGGTCGGCGGCGAAATGTACGTGGAAATCAGCGACGACGGTGTCGGCATCAGTCCGGAGATCCTGGCCCACGTTTTTGAACCCGGGTTTGGCTCGGGGAGCGGTGTGGGCCTGAGCAACGTCAACGAGCGCCTGAAAAGCCTTTTTGGCCCCGAAAGCGCCCTGCGCATTGAAAGCAAGGTTAACCGGGGCACGCGGGTGTACTTTAAGCTCCCGCTCATTAAGGGCTGCACCGGGGATGAAGAGGAGGGAGGTGTTCTGAGTGAAGCTCAAGGCCTTAATCGTTGATGACGAATACCCCGCCCGCCAGGAACTGCGCTATGCCCTCAGCAAGTTCGACAATGTGGAGATCGTCGGTGAAGCAGCGAATGCCCAGGAGGCCCTGGCGCTGATTAAAGCACTGGACTACTCGGTTCTGTTCCTGGACATCGCCATGCCCGGGATGAACGGGCTGGAGCTTGGTGCGGCCATTCAGGAGTTGCCAAGGCAACCGGCGGTGATCTTCGTTACCGCCTATGATGAATACGCCGTTAAGGCGTTTGAAGTCAATGCGGTCGATTACATCCTGAAGCCGATCGATGAGGAGCGCCTGCGCCGCGCCATCGGCAAGGTGATGCGCGCCGCGGGCCGGGAGGCCGCGCCGGCTTCCGAAGATACGGTAGCAGATATCACGCCGGTGCGCATCGATCGGCTGCCGGCAGAGAAAGACGGCAAGACGGTGCTTGTGACCGAGGCCGACATCGTTTACGCGTTCACCGAGGGAGATGCCGTATACCTTAAAACCTATGCCGACAAATTGTTGACCCGTTTCACGCTAAAGGAGCTCGAGGTCAGGCTTAACCCGGCCATCTTTTTCCGCACGCACCGCTGTTATGTAGTCAACCTGCACAAGGTAAAAGAGATCATTCCTTTCTTTAACGGCACGTACACCCTGGTGGTGGACGACAAAGAACAGAGTGAAGTACCCCTGAGCAGGGCACAGGCCAAGAAACTCAGGAGGCTTCTGGGATTTTAAGGTAGTCTGGCCCGGTATGCGGTTATAATTTGCGGTTGAGGAAATAAATGAAATAGACGGTGAGGAGATACTGCTTGGTGGCAGGTATCGGTACCGACGTCGTAGCCGTGGCACGGATCAAGCGCGCCGCCGCACGCAGCGGCGGCCGTTTTTTGAACCGGGTCTATACCGGGCGGGAGCGGGAATACTGTCTGGCCCGGCGTGACCCGTACCCGTGCTTTGCCGCCCGTTTCGCCGCCAAGGAGGCGGTTTTTAAGGCCCTGGGCAACGGGCTGGCGA
>DMDP01000243.1:0-156 GCA_003445475.1 Peptococcaceae bacterium
TCGACCGCTACCGCTTCGTGGCGGCGCCCGACCCGGATTTGCGGCGGCGTCTCGTGGATGAGGCCAGGCTGGCCGGGCCGGATGCGCTGCACGCCCGGCTGGCCGCCGTGGATCCGGCGGCGGCGGCGCGGATTCACCCGCACAATGTGCGGCGGG
>DMDP01000243.1:475-2801 GCA_003445475.1 Peptococcaceae bacterium
TTCACCCGCACAATGTGCGGCGGGTGATCCGGGCACTGGAGGTATACCACCAGACGGGGCAGCCGATTACCAGCTTTCAAGAGCCGCAGCGGGATGCGTCGCCGAAATACAGGTTATGGATGTTCGGTCTGACCATGCCCAGAGAGGAACTGTACCGGCGCATCGAGGAACGCGTGGACAGAATGCTGGCCGCGGGCCTCGTGGACGAAGTGCGCCGCCTTTTGGAGGGCGGCTACCACCGGCGCTTCACCGCGATGCAGGCGCTGGGGTATAAAGAGATCGCCGCCTACCTCGAGGGAGAGTCTACCTTCGAAGAGGCGGTCAGGCTGCTCAAGCGTAATACGCGCCGGTTTGCCAAGCGCCAGCTGACCTGGTTTCGGCGCGACCCGCGGATACGGTGGCTCGATGTCCAGGCCCTGGGGGGTCCCCCGGGAGCGGCGAAAGAAATTGTTGCCTCTGTTGGCGCCGCCGTAGCAGGAGTCAAGTGGCTACCGGCGAAACCATATAAGAATAATTTCCATTTGGAGGGACCTCGATGAGCAAAACACAGATCAATCTACAGGACGCTTTCTTAAACCAGTTACGCAAGGAAAGCATTCCTACCACCGTCTTTCTCATTAATGGGTTCCAGCTGAAAGGCATCGTCCGGGGCTTTGACAATTTCACGGTTATTCTGGAGAGCGAAGGCAAACAGTCTATGGTATACAAGCACGCCATCTCCACGGTAAGCCCGGTGCGGCCGGTAAATACCACTCTTTCCGAGCCAAAGCCTGCCGGCCAGTAACGGTTCCGGCGTCCCAGGGGCTTTATACCTGGTGGCAAGGTGCCGGATCGTCTTGAGATCCTGGCGGCGGAGGTGGAGGACGAGGTACAACCGGTTTACCGCCGTATTGAGCGTATCGCGCTGGCCAACCACGAGCGGGTGCTGGCCGCGTTCCACGCCGCCGGGGTGCGGGAGTTCCACTTTCACGGAAGCACCGGGTACGGCTACGGCGATGCAGGACGGGAAGCGCTGGAGAAGGCCTGGGCCCTTGTTTTCGGTACTGAAGAAGCGCTGGTGCGGATACAACTGGTTTCCGGTACCCACGCACTGGCGGCTTGTCTTTTTGGGCTGTTGTCTCCGGGAGACGAACTGCTTGCCCCCCAGGGAGAACCTTACGACACCATCCATCCGGTTATCGGTCTCAAGGACCCATCGCCACGTTCCCTGATCGGCACGGGAGTACGCTACAAGCAGTTGGAACTTACGCCCGACGGGAGTATCGATTACGGGGCGCTGCGCGAAGCGCTCGGCGCGCGCACGCGGGTGGTCCTTTTGCAGCGCTCGCCGGGGTACCGTCTGCGGCCGGCTTTGCGACTTGCCGAAATCGGGGCCGTCAGCGCTCTGGTGCGGCGGTGTTGCCCGCGAGCAGTGGTCCTCGTCGATAACTGCTACGGTGAGTTCGTGGAAACGGCAGAGCCGGCGGCCGCCGGGGCCGACCTGGTTTGCGGTTCGCTTATAAAGAACGCGGGGGGTGGGCTGGCGCCCACCGGCGGATATATTGCCGGGCGCCGGGAACTGGTCCAGGCGGTGGCCGAGCGGCTGACGGCCCCGGGCCTGGGGGCGGCGGTCGGGCCCACCCTGGGGTTTAACAGGCTCCTGTTTCAGGGCTTGTACCTGGCGCCGCACTTCGTGGCCGAGGCGCTCAAGGGAGCGGTTTTTGCCGCCCGGTTTTTCGAGCGCCTGGGATTCGACGTTATGCCGGCATACGATGCGCCGCGCGGCGACATTGTCCAGGCGGTGCGGCTTGGCTCCCCGGAGCGCGTGCTGGCGTTTTGCCGGGCCATCCAGCGGGCGTCGCCGGTGGACGCGGACGTAAAACCCGAACCGGCCCCTCTTCCCGGGTATGCAAGCGGGATTGTGATGGCCGCGGGGACGTTTATTCAGGGGGCGTCCCTCGAACTCACGGCGGATGCGCCCATGCGCGAACCATACGCCGTGTTCCTGCAGGGAGGGCTTTCGAAGGAATACGTGCGTCTGGGGGTCTTGACAGCGGCACGTGCACTATTAGAAAATTAAGAAGATTTTAGTAGCTGCGAGGTGGGCGTAGTGGAGAAGGAAATCGTAATCATCGGTGGCGGTCCGGCCGGTCTTGCCGCCGGTATCTACGCCGTCAGGGCTTCAAGGGATGTTATCCTTTACGAACGCGGCATTCCGGGCGGTAAAGTAACGGAAACCGAAAGGATCGAGAACTACCCGGGCTTTCCCGGCGGGATCGGCGGTCCGGAGTTGATGATGCGGATGGAGGAGCACGCCCGTGGCCTTGGGTTAAAGATCGAGAGCAAC
>DMDP01000119.1 GCA_003445475.1 Peptococcaceae bacterium
ATTTACAGTCTGCCCCCTTTGGCCGCTCGGGAACCCCTCCATATCGGCTATCGGACGTCGGTCGTCGGCTACGAGTCTCATTTGGAGAAACCGGTTTTCCGCATTTCCCCTCGGTTTTTCTGACGGCTGACGCCCGACCACTGACAACTGTTCTGGTCGGGATGGGGGGACTTGAACCCCCGACCTCTTGCTCCCAAGGCAAGCGCGCTTGCCAACCTGCGCCACATCCCGGCAGGCTGCAAGTGTTATTATAGCGAAAACGACTACTTGCGTCAAGGCAAAAAAAGTCCAGCGCTAGCGCTGGATGGGGAGAGATAGAGGTTACCTGGGTGGAGTCGCGTCTAGTATGCCCATACGTACGGCGATTATACCGAAAGGTGAAAGCCAAGGTTGTGGTATACTATCCCCGAAAAGCCTAACAGGGGGTGGACGTGGTGTTCGATCTGTTACGTAAGCTCACACTGGCCGGCATCGGGGTGCTGTCGTTCACCAGGGAGAAGGCAGAGCAACTGGCGAAGGAACTGGTAGACAAGGGCCACGCTTCAACGGAAGAGGCCCGGCGTTTCGTGGAAGAACTGGTAGAAAGAGGCCAAAAAGAGCGGGAGGAACTCCGCTCCAGGATTGGCGGTGCCATCAAGAAGCACCGGGACGAATGGGATTTGGCGCGGCGGAGCGACGTAGTTGATTTACAGGAACGGGTACGGCGCCTTGAAGAGCGGGTCTTTGGCGTTTCCCAAGGGGCGCCCGAGGACAGCCCGCCTGCTTGAACGCCTTTTCTGGTATATGGCGACCCTCCCGGCGAGTATAGTATTATAGCATTGCCTCCTGCGGGGAGGGTTAACATGCGCTGGCGGCGCCTTGCGTTTCTTTCGCTCGTCTGTTGTTTCTTGTTGCCCGCTATGGCTGCCGCTACCGAACCCGACAAGAAGGAGGAAAAGCCGCCGGAGCCACCTCCCATCACGCGGCACATTTTCGTTATAGTGATTGACGGGTTGCAGAACCAGGTTCTGGGTAGTGGGCGTGCCCCGCATATTGAAGACCTGGCTGCGACAGGTGTGGCCATTAAGCAGGTCGAGGGGGTGAAGCCGTCCACCCTGGCGGCGGCGGTAGCCTCGATCCTTACCGGTACGGAGCCCGTCACGCACGGGTGTATACGTGGCCACGAAGCACCACTTGTACCATCCCTGCAGGTCCTTATGGAAAAGCAGGGGATAACGACGGCTTTTTATGACGCCACCGGCACCCTAAAAGCCCTTACACAGAGGGTGTCTCTGCGCCACGCGGGGCAAAGCGACGAGGATACGGTGGAGGCGTTTTTGAGGGTAATGCGGAGCCGCCAGCCGTACTTCAGCGTGCTGGTACTCGGCGGCCCGCGGGCGGCCTTCGACAAAGAAGGGTCCCAGGGAAAGGAATACCTGGCCCGCATTGCGAAGGCGGACGAAGCCGTGGGCCGCCTCGTGCAACTGCTGTACGAGCAAGGCACCTTCGAGCAGAGCACCTTCGTGATTGCCGGCACCGCCGGTAATCCCCTTCTCATTCTCAAGGGTCTGCCCTTTAAGGCGGGCGCCCGGTTGCCGCCTGCGGCGCTGGTGGATGCCGGCGCCACCCTGGGGTACGTCACCGGAATAGATCTCGAAAAAAGTTCGGGTCTTGTCCTCTGGAATGCTCTGGCCACCGGACCTCATCAGAGCGAACTGTACCTTCTGGAGGCGAGGGTAAAGGATCTCAGCGAGGCTTACCTCAAGGCGAAACGGAAGATCAGTGCGCTGGATGAGGAAAGGCGATTGGTGGAAGAAGAAAAGGCCAGGGTGGCAGGTGAGAAGGAGGCGTCCCGCAGGGTTCTAGCCGAGCGGGACGCGCGTATAAGGATGCTTTTGTGGTGGATAAGGGCGCTGGAGGCCGGTCTTGTTCTTCTGATTTTCCTCTTCGGTTTGGGTTATGTTATCGAATACCGTATTCTGAAAAAACGTTTCCTGCTTTTTTAAAAGTGCGCCTGCTCCCGGGCCCCTGGGTGCCCGGGATTTTCTATTTACACGGGTACCTTTTCGTTATATCTTTAGGTGTAGATTCCAAGCGGGGGTGTGTCGGTTGTCTCTAGAGGTTGCTGGCCACGCCATTGCCGGCGCCAGGCAGGTCTTGACCCGGGCCGAGCAGGCGTTTGCGTCCGCCACCGCCGCGTACGGCCCCGGGGCCAAAGTCGGCTTTCCAAACACGGGGTATTTTCTCCCGGTCATCTACGGCGTGACCGGGCTTAAGGTTGCCCGGCTGCCAGACATCGCCGAGGTTCTGTCCTATGCCCGGAGATTGGTGCCCCCCGTGGATCCTTCTTGCGAGCTTCAGCAGGCGCTGGACGCAGGGATGGCTGCGATGTTAGCCGGCGAGGTCATCGAGGCCATTCGGTATCTGCGGCAGCCGCAGTATTACGGCGCACCGGCCGCCCGGACGGGCGTCACATGGCTGGGTGCGGCGGACGATACCGTCCTGCGCAGGCGCGGGATTCAGTTCGTGGATGGGACCGCCCCCGGCTTTGCGGTTTGCGTAGGTGCCGCCCCGGACGCGGCCACGGCGGTTGCGCTGGCCGGAGAACTCCGGGAAAACCATCTCTACGTTTTTATGGCCGGGACATCCCGCGGCACAAGCCTGGCCGAACAACTCGCCGCCCAGGGGGTCGCAACGGGGGGGGAGACCAGGTTGGTACCGTGCGGCCGGGACGTTACGGCCATTGTGTTCG
>DMDP01000204.1 GCA_003445475.1 Peptococcaceae bacterium
GAACAGAACTTCTTTGCCGGCGTCCAGCAAGGCGTTGGCGATGCAACAGGCGAGAAAGGTTTTGCCGCTACCTACCTGGCCGGTGATCAGGAGCCCGTCGGTATGTCGGCCTGCTTTAATGTGTTCCACCATCTCCTGCGCCGCCTGGTAAGCAAGGCGGGCTGTTTCGTAATACGAGCGCCCCTTAACAGGATCACAGTGGTGACGCGAGTAATACCTGAAGTCAAAGTTGGCGAAGGTGTGAGATCGCATAAGCGGGCTTAAATGTGCTTCGGAAAACCGGTTGGCCAGTGCGCGTTGCTTCGCACACACGCACCGGACCGCAGTTTGTCCCCGCAATATAATACCCCGGTCCTGACAGATGGGACAGCGCATCTGCTTTACAGCCCCTCTTACTGTTTAAAGGTACAGGGTTTTAAGAATGGCTTTGTCCTTTGCTTTGCCCTGGCGAGTTCCCTTCTTGCGGCGTTCAAGGAACGAGCGCTCGTACTCATTCACCTCGTCCAGGGTGCGGATGTTGTTCTTTTGCCACTCGAGCAAGATGCTATCGATATACTTGAAGTTATGTTTGCCCATTAAAACGGCACGGCGGAGTGCCTCCTGGATGAGCGCGCCGTCCATTTCGCTGTGCCACCGGCGGATCTGCTCCACCTCGATCGGCGAGAGCGGGCGTCCGAACTCGCTGGCGAAGAGCTGGTACAGCCTGGCCAGTTCCGGGTCGCTCTCGCCCTCCGCCGGCTTATCGAGGAGTTGCTGCGCCTTTTCGATCTCCTCCAGCTTTGCCAGCGCCCATAATTCGGACAGCTTCTCAAAAAGGGGTTCAAAATCGTACCCCTGAACTACCGCCTGTTTTCCTTCTTGATAGTACTGGGTCACGGTAAGGACTTGCTTTTCAGAAAGGCTTGCGAGATCGCGGGTGGCCTGGTCGGCCCCGCCGGAAAGGTACTCCCCCAACTGGATCTCCGAGGGAAAAAGCTCCCGCTCTTCGATGCGCAGGCGAAGGAGATGGAGAAGGAGCATAACTTCAGGTTCGGTCAAACCCATCTTCTTGTAGAATCTCAGCAACAGGCTTGGTACGGCAACAATCCCTTCGGTGAATAAGTCCGTACCGAAAGCAGCGGTAATTTTCCCTTCCCGGTATTTCTTAAACGCATTCTTGTTATTGTCTGGCACAACGCCTCCCCCATTCCCAAACTCATTCTACGGAGGCAAGAAGGTATTTGTCCAACACCCTGAACAAACAAAGGGCACCGGAACCTATCCTTATCCGGCCGTAGATGACAACGCACGTTCCTTTACAGCCTTTCTTAGACCTGGTTATCGACCAAGGATTTTACAACTGAAATGTCATTAAGTGCCATGTGATACAGCGCCCACAGGTGGTTAGGCTCTGCGGGATGAGGCAACAGCCCTGCGGGCCGGGCCACGTCCACAGGGAGGTCGTAGGTGGTCACCGCATCCTCCGGAACGACCACCTTCACAGGAAGGTTCAGGCTGTTTCCAAGAAGCTTTAACGCCAGCGCGCACTGTAGTATACACAGGTCGGTGCAATTACCCGCAACGACAAACAGATTGACCTTGCCGCCGGCGAGCAGACTGCGAACAAAAGTGAGAAAGTCGAGTTCTTCACCGTCAGGATACCTTCTACCACGTGCTCCGAACACGGCTGTCGTAGCATTTTTGGCAAAAACAAAGCTACCCTGCAGATAGGGCTTTAACTCGTCCACAACTTCACTTTCCGAGGTGCCGGCAAGACAATGAGGCGGAAAAGCGCCAAATTCGGCAGCCCCCTCACTATGGGCGTCATTAACCAAAAGCAGGTATTGTGCCCCGGTGCTGCGGTACTCCCTCACGAGCCGCACGATGGTCGGAATCAGAGCGGCAATGCGCGGGCTGGCAAGGGCGCCCTCGCGGCAGAAGCCGTTTACCATATCGACAATCACCAGTGCCATCCTGTCCCTGTTGCCTGCGTATCGTCCAAGCTCCTCCCAGGTTGTCGTGCGCAGCGAGGCTTTGAAGGAGGCGAGCACCCCCGCCATTTCCTTCACGTAGATCAACTCCTCGAGGTTGGTCTTTACCATATTTCCACCTGGTGATCCATGACCTCTAGTTCGACCGAGGATTGTATGAAACGGAGCACGCCCGCAAGTAAGTCCTGGAGATGGTTGGCGGAGTTGCTGACGCTAGCAATACCGATCGTTGCCACCTGCCAGCGGTCATGCCCGTCTACCTCCGCACAGGCCACATTGTACCGGCCGCGCAAACGGTCAAGCAGGCTTCGCAACACCCGCCGCTTATCCTTTAGCGACATGGCCGCGTGACAGAATAACTCGACTGTTAAAACGCCGACAAATACAGTTTTACTCCGCACGCCCATTGATTGACACGTCAATCCGTTATTGGTATTATGCACCGGAAACTGTAGATGCGGCCGATCGCGTCGCATATCATATACCGAGGGAGGTTCACCGTGACTACCCTGGCGCTGTTTCTGGCCATCATCTGCTTTCTTACCGGTGTCGCCGGCATCATCTTGCCGCTCCTTCCCGGGCCACCCCTTATCTGGCTTGGCATGCTGCTCTACGGGCTTCTGACCGGCTTCGAACGTGTAACCTGGATCTTTCTCATGTTACAGGCAGCACTGGTAATCCTCACCTTCGGCGTGGATTACCTGGCCAATGCCTGGGCCGTGAAGCGCTACGGTGGTTCTCGCACAGCCGTGTGGGGCGCCGGGCTCGGCCTGCTGTTTGGCGCGTTGCTTCTCGGGCCCGTCGGTATCATCCTGGGCCCGTTCGCCGGTGCCTTGCTGGGTGAACTTCTTGCCGGCCGGCACCCGGCGCAGGCTTTGCGCATCGCCTTCGGCACCCTCATCGGCCTGGCCGGCGGGAGCCTGGTTAAGCTGTGCGTGGCCGCCGGCATGATTGCCTGGTTCTTCCTGACTATATATTAGCAACCGCCGCCCCCTCGGCCAGCAGCGCAGCTCCAAGCGCGCCCGTTATTTGCGGTTCCGGCGGGATAAACAGCCGCTCGCCCAGCTTATCCTCTATTGCCTTCACTACGCCGGCGTTTTTAGCAACCCCGCCCGTCATAACCAACTGCCGGTCCAGACCTACGCGGTGCAGAAGATTGGCGATCCGTTCGGCGATGGCATTGCAAAGGCCGCGGGCAATTTGGTCGCGTGGGACGCCCTGGGCGATAAGCGATACCACCTCTGACTCCGCAAAAACGGTGCACATGCTGCTGATATTAGCCGCCTGACCAGCTTTCAATGCCAGCTTTCCTAGTTCTGCGAGTTCGACCTCCAGTGCCCGGGCCATGACTTCCAGGAACCGGCCCGTCCCTGCAGCACACTTGTCGTTCATGGCAAAATCGAGAACTTTGCCAGCCGGTCCGACCCGAATCACCTTGCTGTCCTGGCCACCGATATCGATTATGGTCCGGGCATCTGGAAAAATGTGCGCCACACCGCGCGCGTGGCAGGAAATTTCCGTTATCCTGCGGGTGGCAAACGGTACGTTGATCCGCCCGTAGCCCGTGGCCACCGTAGCGGCAACGTCATCCCTGTCCAGGCCGGCCTTATTGAGTGCTTCTTCCAGGGCCCGCTCGGCAGCCCCACGGCTGTTGGCACCCGTGGGCAAGATACTGTATGCCAGAATGGTGCCGTTGCGGACCAGAACCGCTTCCGCGGAGAGCGAACCCACATCGATGCCGGCAAAAACCAAGCTAAACAACCTCCGTCTGGCTCCCTAACAGTTCAAGAAAGGCGTCCAGCCGCGTCCTTAACTGTTCCGGTGCGTAGTCGCGGCGGTCTATGCAGTCGCCGTGGAGGGCCAGGAACGGCAGCCCTTCCCGCCGCAGTAACCTCATCAATAAGTTTAACGTACCGGATGTAGCCCGGCAACCCCAGTGGACGAACTGAATCACACCGTCCACGCGGTGGGTGCGGGCAAGCCTTGCCAGCACAGCCGCCCGCGCCGAGGTCGTATGGTAGGCATAATGGGCCAGCACCTTTCTGGCCAGGGCATCCAGGGGCGGGGCAGTGTCGAGCGGTGGCCAGTATATGTGG
>DMDP01000068.1:0-3444 GCA_003445475.1 Peptococcaceae bacterium
GGGGTGGTCATCGCCGCCTGCTCGCAGCGGGTAAACACCGACGTCTTCGATTTTGGTCCTTCTGTGGTCGTGGAAAGGGTAAACCTGCGCGAACAGTGTATCTGGTGCCACCCGGCCAACGACGAGGACACCCAGATGCTGGCCGAAGACCAGTTGCGCATGGGCATCGTCAAGGCCCAGCAAATGGAGCCGCCCGAGCCGTACAAGGTTGAAGAAATCTCCAGAACGGTGCTGGTCGTCGGCGGCGGCCTGGCCGGCATTACGGCGGCGCTTGAGGCAGCCAAGGCCGGGTACCCGGTGGTGCTGGTTGAGAAAAGCAGCTCCCTGGGTGGTTGGATGAACCGCATGTACAAGCAGGTTTCCAAGCGCCCGCCCTACAACGAGCTCGAGGATGTGGATATCGGGGACCGAATTAAGGAGGTCCAGGAGAACGCCAATATCAAGGTTTACACGTCGGCACAGGTCGAGAAAATCGCCGGCGGGCCGGGCGTGTTTGACGTTACCATCAAGCAGAACGGAAATCTCGTTAACGAGCGTATTGGCGCAGTCGTCCTGGCTACCGGGGCCGTACCCTACGACGCCACCAAACTGGGGCACCTGGGTTTTGGCCGCTACGCCAACGTTATTACCGGAGATATGCTGGAAGAAATGGCAGCCAAGGGCAAGATCGTGCGGCCCTCCGACGGCAAGGAGGTGCAAAGCGTCGCCTTCGTTCTGTGTGCCGGCTCCCGCGACCCCGAACACCTGCCGTACTGTTCCTCGGTATGCTGCATCGAGTCGTTGAAGCAGGCACTGTATGTAAAACAGCAGAATCCCGAGGCGACGGTCTACATCTTCTTTAAAGATCTGCGCGCACCCGGCCAGTACGAGTACCTTTACAAGCGTGTGCAGACCGAAGGCGTTGTCTTCTTCCGCGGCGACATCGGCAGTATCGAAGAAGGTAGCAACAACACCCTGGTCGTCCAGGCGGACGACGTCCTGGCGGGTGAAAAGATTGTGGCCGAAGATATCGACCTGGTAATGCTGGCCACCGGGATGGTACCCACTACCGCCTTCGGGGAAGCCCTTGCCGTCGAGGAGGAAGAAGACAAGAAGGAAGAAGGGCCGCCCCCGGACGTCATCCTCAAATCGGATATTCTCAACCTCGAGTATCGGCAGGGTCCCGAGTTGCCCGCGCTGAAGTACGGGTTCCCGGATTCGCACTTTATCTGCTTCCCGTACGAGACACGGCGCACGGGTATTTACGCCGCCGGCTCCGTGCGGGCGCCTTTGGACATACCTTCTACCATTCGGGATGCTACGGGCGCAGCACTCAAGGCAATTCAATGCATCGAGCTGACCTCCATAGGATCGGCCGTTCACCCGCGCGTCTGGGACTTTTCGTTCCCGGAATTCAACCTGCAGCGCTGCACCCAGTGCAAGCGGTGTACGGTGGAATGCCCGTTCGGTGCCATTAACGAAGACGAAAAAACTTACCCGCTGCCCAATCCCACCCGTTGCCGCCGGTGCGGTACCTGCATGGGTGCGTGCCCCGAGCGGTTGATCTCCTTTAAGAACTACTCCGTCGGGATGATCGGCTCGATGGTCAAGACTATCGAGGTGCCGGAAGAGGAGGAGGAAAAGCCGAGAATTGTCATTTTCGCCTGCGAGAACGACGCCTACCCGGCCCTCGACATGGTCGGCATCAACCGCATGCAACTGAGCCCGTGGATCCGGATCATCCCGCTCCGGTGCCTGGGTTCAATGAACCTGATCTGGATTGCCGACGCGCTATCCAAGGGTATAGATGGTATCCTGCTTCTGGGATGCAAGCACGGCGAGGACTACCAGTGCCACTTCGTCAAGGGCAGTGAGTTGGCCAACTACCGCCTGGGCAAGATCGCCGAAACGTTGAACCGTCTTGCCCTGGAGTCCGACCGAGTGCGGATGGAACAGGTAAGCATTATGGACTACGACCGTATCCCACAAATAATCGAGGATTTTGCCAAGCGCTTAGAAGAGATCGGGCCGAACCCATACAAGGGCTTCTAATGCAAACGGAGCAGAGACCGGCGGCCGCGGCAGGCGGTGCCCGTCTCTGCCTCCACCCATACTTTTAGCCAAGCAGCGCTAGAGACAGGAGGGAAAAGTGCGTGACCAAGGTAAATCCCAACTTCGGCAAGAAGCTCAAGAAGTTTGGGGCCGAAACCGCGTACCACTGCTATCATTGCGGTAACTGCACGGTCGTCTGTCCCCTATCTACAGACGAAGAGCAGTTTCCCCGCCGTTTCATGCGGTATGTGCAGTTGGGCATGGAGGACAAAATAAAGCATTCCCTTGAGCCTTGGCTCTGCTACTACTGCGGGGATTGCCAGACGGCTTGCCCGCGGCAGGCAAACCCGGGCGAGGTCATGATGTCGTTGCGCCGGTACCTGACAACGGTGTACGACTGGACGGGCCTGTCCCGGAAACTCTATACTTCCATGGCCTGGAAGGTTGTCTCCGTGGGGCTTCTCTTCTTCGCCACCCTAGCCGTGGTTTACGGCTTCAGCGGCGAAATGGTCACCGACCGGGTGGAGCTCGAAACCTTTGCGCCGGCACACATCGTGCACCCGGTGGGCTACGTCTTCGGTGCGGTATTGTCCTTCTTCCTGCTTTCTAACGTCTATCGCATGTTCAGGTTCATTCTGGGCGATTACGCCAAGAGCGTCCCCCTATCCGTCTACGTCGAGGAACTCCGTACCCTGGTGGTTCACTTCTTCACCCAGGCGCGCATGCGGCTCTGCACCAATAAATCCAGGTGGTTGAAGCACTGGCTTTTGATGACCGGTTACTTTGTGGCCTTCATGCTGGTCAACATCGACGTCGTTACGCGTTGGTCCTTGACGAACGAGCCGCCCATGTGGTGGCACCCGGCAAAGCTGTTGTGGACTTATGCCTCCATCGCCATGATCTACGTTACCACGGAGGCGATCATCGGCAGGTTAAGAAAGAGGGAGCCGATGCACCAGTACTCCCATTCCACCGACTGGATGTTCCTCATTCTCCTCTGGTTCACGGTATTCACGGGCTTGCTTATGCGCATCTTCATGGAACTGGGTCTGCCGTTGCCTACTTATCATACCTTTGCCCTTCACCTTGCCTTCACGGTGCCTCTGCTAGGCTTGGAGGTGCCCTTCACCAAATGGTCCCACCTGGCGTACAGGCCGTTTGCCCTCTACTTCGCCAGGATAAAGGAAAGGGCCGTCCAACTCCAGCAACGGCAAGGGCCGGAGAGCGAAATGGCTGCCTAGCGCCGGCTCAGCCAGCGTACTATGGCCGCGCAAAAACCTCACCGCGGGCATCCGCGGTGAGGTTTTTGCTGTCCCAACTCTGGCGTGCACGGCGCGCAGTGGTAAACCGGGTGGAAGAAGGAGTTCTTTAAGCAGGAGAAGCAAAAAGCAGAGTTAAACCCGCCACGCCCAG
>DMDP01000068.1:3724-5028 GCA_003445475.1 Peptococcaceae bacterium
TGAGGTGGTTTTTCGCCTTCGGCCGGCGTCTTTTTTTGGCGTCGGACCAGAGCCAGAACTGAAGGCCGGCAATCAGCCAGATGACCACACCGGCCAGTTGTTCTTTCACAGTTTGCCACCTCCGCCTGTCCTACTCCTTTGAATTTAATACATTCTACCCCACGTAGGAAGTCCCAAAAAGCACGCGGCTAGAAGACCTGAAAGATTGCACATTTAAGGTAGTACGTTTCGGGAGCGGCGAGGAGCATCGGGTGGTCTCTCGCCTGGCGGCGGACTTCCACCAGGCGGAGTTCACGGCGGGCGTCGCGGGCGGCGGCGGCAACCACCGCCAGAAAGAGGTCCTCCGCAACGTGGTACGAGCAAGAGCAGGTCGCCAGGTAACCGCCCGGTTTCAGGAGCTTCAGAGCGCGGAGGTTAATCTCCTTATACCCCCGGATGGCACCCGGAACGGCTTCCTTGGCTTTGGTAAACGAAGGTGGGTCGAGGATGACCATGTCGAAAGACTCGCCGGCCTTTACCAGGGAACGAAGGTAGTCGAAGGCGTTGGCTTCGACAAAACGGCATCGCCCGTCCACGCCGTTGGCGGCGGCGTGACGCGCCGCCCATCTGAGGGCGTCGGCCGAAATGTCTACGGCCACCACTTCCGCCGCCCCCGCTGCGGCGGCGTGGACGGCGAAGCCGCCGGCATAGCAGAAGCAGTCCAGTACACGCCTGCCGCGGGCATACCGTGCCACGGCGCGCCTGTTTTCGCGTTGGTCAAGGAAAAAGCCGGTTTTCTGCCCGTTAACGATGTCGGCCCAAAAAGAGAGGCCGTACTCCACGAAACCAACTTCTGGTGGGCACGCTCCGTACACGACTCCTTTCGTTAGCGGCAAGCCTTCCAGTTCCCGTACACCTGCGTCGTTCCGCTCGTAAATACCGGCCGGGGAAAGCAACTCCACCAGCAGGTCAACAACGGTTTCCTTGTATTTTTCAATACCTAAGGTCAGGCTCTGCACCACAAGGTATTCGCCGTAGCGGTCGACGATCAACCCCGGCAGGAAGTCTGCCTCGGCGTTCACCAGGCGGCAGGCGTCCGTGTCCTCCTCCACCACCACCGCCCGGTAGGCAAGCGCGGTCTTCAGGCACCGGTAGAAGAAGTCCCTATCGATCGCCTCCCCTTCGTCTCGCGAAAGGATACGAATGGCGATCTGCGACGCGGGGTTCCAGTATCCGCGCCCAACAAAGCGGCCCCGCGCATCGACGACGTCCAGGACGTCGCCCGGGGCCGGGTTTCCCGTGATCTCGGCGATTTCGCCGCGGTA
>DMDP01000123.1 GCA_003445475.1 Peptococcaceae bacterium
ATAATCGGTTACCTGGAAGGAAAGGGATGTCTTGATTTTAGAAGAAGTAACGGTTAATCTCGGCGGACGCAGTTATCCAATCCTTATCGGTACGGGGTTACTCACGCGGTTGGGCGAGTTCCTGCGCGCCAGGTTCACCGCGCACAGGATTATGGTCGTCACCAACCACACGGTGCGGTGCCTTTACGGAGACGTGGTCGAGGGCGGCCTGCGTCGCGCGGGGTGGGATACTGTGTGGGCGGAGATGCCGGACGGTGAAGAATACAAGACCCTGGCCACCGTACAGGGCTTTTACGACCTGGCGCTGGCAACGGAGCTGGACCGGGCGTGCCCGGTGATCGCGCTCGGCGGCGGGGTGGTGGGGGACACGGGCGGATTCTTCGCCGCTACCTACCAGCGCGGCGTACCCCTGGTTCAGGTGCCGACAACGTTGCTGGCGCAGGTAGATGCCAGTGTGGGCGGCAAAGTGGGGGTGAATCACCCCTGCGGGAAGAACATGATCGGCGCGTTTTACCAGCCCCGGCTGGTGGTGGCCGATCTCGACACGCTGGCTACTCTTCCCCTGCGGGAAATAAGGGCCGGGCTGGCGGAGGTTATCAAGTACGGCGTTATCAAAGAAGCGATCTTTTTCGCCTGGCTCGAGGAGAATATCGAGCGCCTCCTGCGGCTCGAGCGGGACGCGCTGGCGCACGCGGTGGCGACCTCGTGCCGCATCAAGGCGGCGGTGGTGGAGGAGGACGAAACGGAGGCCGGCCTGCGGCAGATTCTCAACTACGGCCATACGGTGGGCCACGCCCTAGAGGCTCTCACCGACTACCGCGATTACCATCATGGTGAGGCGGTGGCCATCGGCATGGCGGTGGCAGCGCGCCTGGCCGTGGAGCTGGGACTTCTGGCCGAAGACCGGGCAACCAGGATCATATCCCTTATCAGGCGCGCAGGCCTGCCGACCGAGGTACCGGGACAGTTTTCCGCCGGTGAGCTTGTCCGGGCAATGCGCCTCGACAAGAAGACGCGCGGCGGCCGGCTCACCCTGGTGCTGCCGGAGGCAATTGGCAGAGTACGGATCGTGCCACGTGTTGACGTCCAGGTCATAAAGTCGGTTCTGGTACGGGGTGGGGTGCGCGATGGCGGTTAGTGCTTACCATCGACCTCTTGGCGATATCCTTATCGAAAACGGGCTCATCACGCGGGAGCAACTAGAAGAGGCTTTGCGCGTGCAACGCCAGACCGGTCAGCGGCTGGGAAAGGTTCTGGTGGAACTGGGATACGTTACCGAGGACGTCATCCTGGAAGTCCTGGAATATCAACTGGGCATCCCCCGGGTAAGCCTCGCGGACATAACGCCGGATACTGAACTCGTCGAACAATTTCCCGAACCGCTGGTACGGCGCCACAAGGTCGTGCCCGTTAAAATAGAGGGCAACCGTGTGATGGTGGCGCTGGCGGACCCGCTAAATGTGGTGGCGATTGACGACCTGCGCGTGGCGACCGGCTACGATGTATACCCCGTGATGGCCACGGAGCGGGAGATAGAGGAAGCTATAGAGCGGTTTTTCGGCCCCGCAGGCGTGCAAAGGGCGGTGCAGGAGGTCGCCGTCGGGATGCCGGCGGAGGAAGAGCAACGTGCGCGTGCCGAAGAAGCGGCAGCTGTAGACGCGCCTGTGGTGCGCCTGGTTAATTCGCTTATCGAGGGAGCGATTAACCAGAAGGCGAGTGATATTCACATAGAGCCGCAGGAAAACCGGGTGCGGGTTCGTTACCGGATCGACGGCGTTTTGCGCGAGGCGATGAGTTTACCAACGCGCATCCAGTCAGCTGTCATTTCCAGAATTAAAATTATGGCGGGTATGGATATCGCCGAAAAAAGAATTCCCCAAGACGGTCGTGTTCAGATGAAATATGCCGATAGGGAAATCGACATCCGGATTTCTACCATGCCTACCGTCTTCGGCGAAAAGGCTGTTCTTCGCTTGCTGGACAAAAGCGTCGCCCTTTTAAAACTCGATCAGTTAGGCTTTTCGCCAGATAACCTGGCCCGGTTCCGCAATCTTATCAAGAGCGCTTATGGCATGCTCCTGCTGACGGGACCTACGGGTAGCGGCAAGACGACCACGCTTTATGCCGTCTTAAACGAGTTGAACGGGCCGGAAAAAAACATTATCACCATCGAGGATCCGGTTGAGTATTCACTTCCGGGCATTAACCAAACAGGCGTAAACCCTAAAGCCGGTTTAACGTTTGCGGTAGGTTTGCGGGCCATGCTACGCCAGGACCCCGATATCGTGATGGTGGGGGAGATCCGGGACCGGGAAACGGCCGAAATCGCCGTCCGTGCGGCCAATACGGGCCACCTTGTCCTTTCTACCTTGCACACCAACGATGCCGCCGGTGCCTTCACCCGCCTGATCGACATGGGGATCGAGCCCTTCCTGGTTGCTTCCTCGGTGCTGGGTGTAGTGGCGCAGCGGCTGGTGCGCGTCATCTGTTCTCGCTGCCGCACGGCCTACACGGTGGAGCCCGGTGCGCCGGAGCGCGCTTTTCTAAGCGTGCCCGACGAGCAGCCTCTCACTCTCTACCGCGGTCGCGGGTGTGGCGCGTGCGGGCATACCGGTTACCGGGGACGAACGAGCATCCAGGAAGTGTTGCCTGCTACCCGCGAGATCAAAAGTTTGGTTAACGCCAGGGCGCCGGCAGGCGAGATCAAACGGCAGGCTGTCCGGGATGGGATGGTGCCCTTAAAAGAAGACGGTATCCGGAAGGCACTGCAGGGCGTCACAACGGTAGACGAGGTTATCCGTGTGGCCTACGCGGAGGAATGAAAGCGTGAACTGGCGCATTGCAGAGCTTTTATCCCTGGCTGCACGCGTGAATGCTTCTGACGTGCACATTTCCGCGGATAGTCCTCCTGCCCTGAGAGTGCACGGCGAGCTTCTGCCGTTAAGTGCACCGGAATGGGACAACTTGTTAGAACTACTACCGGAGAAAAAACGTCCGCTAACACCTGAGGATACGGACGCGTTGGCCAGGGAGATTATGGGGCAGTATCGCCACGATAAATTCCTGCAAACAGGTGAAATAGACTTCGCCTATGCCCTGCCGGAAGTGGGCCGTTTCCGCGTTAACGCTTACCGCCAGCGGGGCACGACGGCCCTGGCGCTCCGGCTTATCCCCGCGCGCATTCCGACGCTGGCGGAACTGGGTCTGCCCCCAGTGGTCGGCGAGCTTGCCCAAAAGCCCCGCGGCCTGGTGCTGGTTACCGGCCCAACGGGGAGCGGCAAGACCACGACGTTAGCGGCAATGGTGGACCTCATAAACGAAACGAAGCGCTGTCACATCATCACACTCGAAGATCCCATTGAGTACGTCCACCGGCACAAAAAGAGCCTGGTCAACCAGCGGGAGATCGGCCAGGACTCGCTCTCCTTTGCCGCTGCCCTCAGGGCGGCCCTGCGGGAGGACCCCGACGTCATCCTGGTCGGGGAGATGCGGGACCTGGAGACCATCGCCACGGCGATTACGGCGGCGGAAACGGGGCACCTGGTTCTGGCCACCCTGCACACTCCCGGTGCCGCGCAGACGATTGACCGCATTATCGACGTTTTCCCGCCGCACCAGCAAGAGCAGATCAAGGTTCAGCTGGCCAACGTCGTCGAAGGCGTAATTTCGCAACTCCTCCTGCCCCGTATCGACCGCCCGGGACGGGTGGCGGCCGTGGAGGTTATGGTGGCGACGTACGCGATCCGCAACCTCATCAGGGAAGGAAAGACCCACCAGATTCCCTCACAGCTGCAGACCGGAGGCCGTTACGGCATGCAGACCTTCGACATGGCCCTACGCGACCTTTACAGGGCGGGCGTCGTAAGTCGGGAAGAAGCAATAATGAGAAGCAGCGACCCGAACTTTGAACGTCTTCTCTGAACGCGTGTCAGGGATACCGGTTTTTAGGCAGGAAGTGAAGGGAAGTTACCGAATAAGTCAGTACCAGCAATTGTTGACTCTTTTGGTGGCGGGTGGAGCGTGCCTGAAACTTTTGCCTACCGGGCCCGCGACATATCCGGTCGTCTGGTCCGGGGACTGCTCGAGGCGGAAAGCGAAGCCAATGCGGTGGCGCTCTTGCGGGAGCGAAACTATCTTGTAGTAGATCTTAAGGCGGCACCGGCAGGGGCAAAAATCGTGTTCGACTGGCGGGCCCTGCTGGAGCGGCCGGTAGGCGCCCGCAGTCTGGCGGTTTTTTGCCGCCAGCTGGCGACGCTGGTCGAAGCGGGCGTGCCGCTCTTGAACGCTCTGGCGGTGCTGGGGGAGCAGACGGAGGACCGGGTTCTGCGCCGGGCAGTGGCAGGCGTGGCGGAACATTTGCAGGGAGGGCGCAGCCTGGCCGAGGCGCTAAGGTTTTACCCGCGCGCTTTTCCGGCGTTGATGACCAACATGGTTGAAGCCGGCGAGGTCGGGGGCGTGCTCGACCGCGTGCTGGAGCGCCTGGCGCTGCACTTTGAAAAGGAACACGAGATGCGAGACAAGATCAAGTC
>DMDP01000120.1 GCA_003445475.1 Peptococcaceae bacterium
GAAGACCTTGGCCAGCTCGACGGCTTCGTTGATGGCCACGCTCGACGGAACCCGGCCGTCAACGATCATCTCGTACAGACCGATTCTTAGAATGTTGCGGTCGACATAACCCATCCGCTCCAGGCGCCAGTCATGACTAACCCGAGATATAATGGCATCGAGCCGGTCGCGGTGCGCCATCACGCCACCGGCCAGAGTTCTGGCAAACTCTTCGTCAGCGGGAGGTAGACGCGACAGAGAGAGGCTGGCTTGAAAGGCCTCTTCGAGAGAGGTTTTGGCTACATCAACCTGGAAAAGCACCTGCAAGGCTGTTTGTCTTGCCTGGCGCCTGCCCATAGTGCTGCACCTAGTCCTTCCGGAACAACCGGTCCCAGAATTGCGTCCAGTTAATCCGCTCGTCGAGGCGCTTGCCTATGAAATACCCGACCCCGATGCAAATGGAAACAAAAATGGCCTTCCAGAAACCGTACGTAATGGCAAACCAGCCGAAAGCCAGCCCAATGCAAACCCCGATCACCTTACCCCTGTGGCGGCTTAAGAACTCCAACCAGTTCTGCTCCATACTTTCACCTCCGTTAGCCCTTCTCCTTCGACAGTGTGCAACCGACATAACCTACTCCACACGGGGTTTGGTGGTGGCTATGCTTTCGACGCTTACCCAGACATTATTTATGCCGATCCCGGTAACCTCGCGTACCCTCGCCTGCACCAGTTCTTGCACCTGCTTGGCCAGATCCGGTATATGGACGTCCGGAGTTACGGTGATCTTGAGACGCATGGCAATACGCTCGCCGTCCGCAACAACCCGCGGCTTAACCTCCCGGATACCCGGTACTTCGGCCACAACCTTACCCACCAATCCTTCGATGGCCGGCAAGGCGATCCGCACCTGGCCAAGTACATTCTCGTCTACCACGGCATGTCCACCTTGTTGCCGCGTACCCGGCCGGAGGCTTACCCAGAAAAGACGCATCCCCACCAGTACCAAAACAATCAGGGCAACCAGCGCCGGTTCACGTACGCCCGGCCGTAAGAAGACGTATAGATCGGAGGGTACCACCCAACGTCCCAGCCACCCGGTCAATACCAGCGCAACGCCCAGGGCCACGAGGGTAACTGTCAGCGCGTATACGGCCACCAATGCACGGTCAAACGGCCCCATTGGCCTCTTTCCCCTTTCGGGTCTTATCTAACGCGGTGCTCTTCCTCTTTCGGCTCCGGTGCAAAGACCACGCCCTGCACGTGGACGTTGACCTCCACCACGGCAAGACCGGTCATATTTTCGATGGCCCGCTTTACGTTGGCCTGTACCTGGGCGGCCACGTCCGGAATGCGTATACCGTAATCCACGATGACGTACAGGTCAACTGCGGTCTCCTTCTCACCTACCTCTACTTTGACACCCTTAGCCAGGTTCTTGCGCCCCAGCATCTCGGCGATCCCGCCGACAATCCCACCGCTCATGCCGGCGATACCCGGTATCTCGGTAGCCGCAAGGCCGGCAATTATCGCCACAACCTCGTTGGCAATACGTATCGCCCCCAGTTCGCTTTGCAGTTCGGACGCCGGCACACCTCTCTCATCCATGTCTTTCGCCCCCTGTACTATTTCTTTTCATTATATCCCCCACTTCTGGGGAAAAGCAACTTACTGTTTAACAAAGACCCGCCTCTGCACGAAATTGGTGTATACCTCGCCGCGGCGGAAAAAGGCATTATTTACCACCCGCTGATGGAAAGGAATCGTGGTGACCACGCCCTCGATAATGAATTCGCCCAGGGCACGCTCCATGCGGGCGATGGCCTCCCGCCGGTCTTTTCCCCACACGATAAGTTTGGCCAGGAGCGAGTCATAGTAAGAGGTAACCTCGTAGCCCGGATAAAGGGCACTGTCAACACGCACGCCCGGCCCCCCCGGCGGCAAATAGGCGGTTACCCGGCCCGGGCAGGGTGCAAAGTCGCGCCAGGCATCCTCGGCGTTGATGCGGCATTCAATGGCCCACCCGTTTATCGTGACTTCTTCCTGGTTCAAGGCCAGCGGTTCGCCGGCCGCGATCCGGATCTGCTCCTTAACCAGATCGAGGCCGGTGACCATCTCCGTGACCGGGTGCTCTACCTGGATGCGGGCATTCATTTCAATAAAATAAAAGTTATTTTTACGATCCAAGAGAAACTCCACCGTTCCCGCGTTATAGTATCCCACGGCGCGGGCGGCGCGGACGGCCGCTTCGCCCAGTTGCTGCCGCAATGCCGGCGTCACCGCCGGGGAAGGGGCCTCCTCCAGGAGCTTCTGGTTGCGCCGCTGGACCGAGCAGTCACGCTCTCCCAGGTAGACGATCTTGCCGTATCGATCGCCGAGTACCTGAACCTCGATGTGCCTCGGCTCTTCGATGTATTTTTCGATGTAAACATCCCGGTTGCCAAAAGCAGCCTGTGCCTCGGCTTGCGCGGTCTGCAAGGCCTGCAGGAGATCTTCCCGGTGATGGGCGGTGCGCATGCCCCTTCCCCCGCCGCCGGCCGACGCTTTGATCAGCACGGGGTACCCGATTTCTTCCGCGATTTCAACAGCTTCCTTCGCGGTCACAACACCCCCCGAACCGGGTACAACCGGCACCCCTGCGGCGGCCACCGCCTCGCGCGCCCGCGCTTTGGCTCCCATGATTTCGAGGGCCGCAACCGGCGGCCCCACTAAGGTAATACCGCAGCTCTCACAAACCTCGGCAAAAGCGGCGTTCTCGGCGAGGAAACCGTACCCGGGGTGGATGGCATCCGCGCCGGTGACTTCGGCGACACTGATGATGCCGGTAATGTTGAGGTAGCTCTTGGCGGCAGGCGGGGGGCCGATACAAAAAGCCTCGTCGGCCATATTCACGTGCAGGGCGTTGCGATCTGCCTCCGAATATACCGCCACGGTTTTGATGCCGAGTTCCCGACAAGCTCTGATGACACGAACGGCAATCTCTCCCCGATTGGCAACGAGAAGCTTATCGAACATGAGACACCCTTCCCCGCAGACTACCAGAACTACGACGGCTTAATTAAGAACAGCGGCTGACCGTACTCTACCGGCTGGCCGTTCTCCACGAGAATATCGACAATCTCTCCGGCCACCTCGGCCTCGATCTCGTTCATGAGTTTCATAGCCTCGATAATACAAAGAACCTGCCCTTCGTGCACCGTATCGCCGATCTCCACGAAGGGTGGCGCATCTGGAGCAGGGGCGCGGTAAAAGGTACCCACCATGGGGGCAACAACCGTAACAAGATTTTCTTCGTGTTCCTCGCGCTCCGGCTCCGCCGGTGCTGCCGGCGGCGTGGTTGCCGCTGAAGGTACGGGCGGGGACGTTTCAAGTGCCGGTGCCCCTCCCACCTTTCCCTTTTTTATCGAGATCTTGACCCCCTGGCTCTCGAGGGAAAATTCGGTAACATCGGTTTCATTCAAGAGCCTTATCAGTTCTCTTATTTCCTCAAGATTCACCTTCTTCGCCTCCTTCCCCTGTGGCGCGCCCTTCGGTTTTTCTCCACCTGCTCTCCCGGCCGTATTTACCGGTAGCGGCTCCCTCGTTTCGCCCTTGGCCCGTGCCTCCAGGAACTTCCGGGTGACCTGAGGGAATAGCGCGTAAGACAGCACGTCTTCCTCGCTGGACGCCAAGTCTTGTATTTCTTCTCTCATTCTTTCCAGCCTGGGTTCCAGCAAATCCGCCGGGCGACACGTTATGGGTTCTTTGTCGCCCAGAATCTTCGCCGCTACTTCCGGGTCGATGGGCGCAGGTGGCCGCCCGTAGAGGCCCTGCACATAATTACGGACTTCGCCAGGGACGAACTTATACCTCTCGCCGGTCAGCACGTTGAGTACCGCCTGGGTACCCACAATCTGGCTGGTAGGCGTTACCAGCGGCGGATAACCCAGTTCCGCCCGCACGCGCGGAATTTCATCAAGCACGTCCTGCAAGCGGTCGAGGGCCTTCTGCTCCTCCAGTTGGGACACCAGGTTGGAGATCATGCCCCCCGGCACCTGATGGTCAAAAACGCGCATGTCGTGGATCCGCGTTACGCCCCGCTCGTACCCCAGCGAGCGCCGCAAGTTTTCGAAGTACTGGGCTATCTCAAAAAGGAGGTGGATATCCAGACCCGTATCGTACGGAGTGTCTTTGAGGGCCCGCACGACCGTTTCGACAGGCGGTTGCGAGGCGCCAAAAGCGAGGGGAACCGCAGCCGTATCGATAATATCTACGCCCGCTTCGGCCGCCTTCAGGTAGGCGCCGACGGCCATACCACCAATGTAGTGGCAGTGAAGATGGATCGGAACGCTCAAACGCTCTTTGAGCAACTTGACAAGCTCGTAAGCACGGTACGGTGCCAGCAACCCGGCCATATCCTTTATGCATATGGAATCGGCTCCCATCTGAGCAAGCTGCAGAGCCGTCTCCAGGTAATGCTCGGTGGTGTGCACAGGGCTCAAGGTATACACAACGGCCGCCTGCACGTGCGCCCCTGCTTCCTTGGCCGCCTGCATGGGCACCTCGAGATTGCGTATATCGTTAAGCGCGTCGAAGATGCGGATGATATCGATACCGTTTTCCACCGCTTTGGCCACGAAGGCCCGCACGATATCGTCCGGGTAATGCCCGTAACCCACCAGCGACTGCCCCCGCAAGAGCATTTGCAGCGGTGTTTGTCGCACGTGTTGCTTTAAGAGACGCAGACGCTCCCACGGGTCCTCGCCCAGGTAACGCAGGCAAACGTCAAACGTGGCACCACCCCAGACCTCCAGCGAAAAGTACCCCACCGCGTCAATTTTCTCGGCGATGGGAAGCATGTCCCGGGTACGCATCCTGGTAGCCCAGAGACTCTGGTGGGCATCGCGTAATGTGGTATCGGTGATCCTGACCCTGTGCAACCAAACCCCTCCTGTGCTAAATCCGGACCATGTCGCATAATAACCCGAGAATAGGTCCCGTTTTTACGCTATTGTATTATATCTGTATTTCACACCTTTGGAAATAGCCGCCCCCGAAGTATACATAACACTACCCGATGCGGGTAATAATCATCACGTTCTCGG
>DMDP01000091.1:0-269 GCA_003445475.1 Peptococcaceae bacterium
AGCACCACCTCGTCCGGGGTGGTACGGTTTTTGAAGGACCTGGACGAGAGTATCGAGGGGCGCAACGTGCTGGTGGTAGACGACATTATCGATACCGGGCTCACACTTCGCTACCTCCTGGACAACCTCTCGCGGCGGCAGCCCGCGGCACTCAAGCTGTGCGTTTTGCTAGACAAACCTTCACGGCGGAAGACGGAGGTGCCTGTGCACTACCGTGGTTTTACCATCCCCGACGCGTTCGTGGTGGGGTACGGGCTCGACTGCGGCGG
>DMDP01000091.1:564-4366 GCA_003445475.1 Peptococcaceae bacterium
GGGGTACGGGCTCGACTGCGGCGGGTGGTACAGGAACCTGCCGGATATCTGGGTAGTGAAAACGGCGACCGCCGTCAGAGCATAGAGGCGCGGAGATGCAGAATCTTACCAAGGAACTCGTTATCGTCCTTGATTTCGGCGGCCAGTATACGCAACTCATCGCCCGGCGCGTCCGCGAGTGCCGGGTGTACTGTGAAATCGTGCCGTACCACACCCCCGCGGCGGCAATCCTAGGCCGGCAACCCCGCGGCGTGATCTTCTCCGGCGGCCCCGCCAGCGTTTACCAGGAAGGCGCACCGCGCTGCGACCCCGCCCTTTACCGGGCGGGTGTACCGATTCTCGGCATATGCTACGGGATGCAGTTGATGACCCTGGACCTGGGCGGGGAAGTGCGGCCCGCTGCGTACCGGGAGTACGGCAAGACCTCCCTGGAGGTGCTCGCGGCGGAGCGCCTGTTTGCCGGTATGGGGCCGCGGGAGCTTTGCTGGATGAGCCACGGCGACACGGTGGTGGCGCCGCCGCCCGGGTTCGTCGTGGCCGCGCGCACCGTCCACACGCCGGTGGCGGCCATGTGGGACGTGGACCGGCGGCTGTACGCGGTGCAGTTCCACCCGGAGGTGACGCACACCCCCCGGGGCAGGGAAATCTTCGCGCGTTTTCTCTACGACATCTGCGGTTGCCACGGCTTATGGAACATGTCCTCGTTCCTGGACGACGCCGTGCGGTCCATAAGGGAAGAGGTTGGCGGGAAGGGCCGCGCCATCTGCGCCCTGAGCGGCGGCGTGGACTCCGCCGTGGCCGCGGTGCTGGTGCACCGGGCCATTGGCGACCGGCTGATCTGCGTTTGCGTGGACCACGGGTTAATGCGCAAGGGCGAGCCGGAGGAAGTGCGGCGGGTGTTTCAGGACAGGTTTCACATTCCCCTGGTCATGGTCGACGCCGCCGACCGGTTTCTCGGGCGCCTGGCGGGGGTCGCCGACCCGGAGGCGAAGCGGAAGATCATCGGCGAGGAGTTCATCCGGGTCTTCGAGGAAGAGGCGCACAAGCTCGGGAAGATCGATTACCTCGTTCAGGGCACCCTTTACCCCGACGTCGTCGAGAGCGGCACGGGCACGTCGGCCACGATCAAGTCGCACCACAACGTAGGCGGCCTGCCCGCGGAAATGCGCCTGCAGCTCATCGAGCCGCTCCGCTGGCTGTTCAAGGACGAGGTGCGCATCCTTGGCGAAAAACTCGGTCTGCCGGAGGAAGTCCTGTGGCGGCATCCCTTCCCCGGCCCCGGCCTGGCGGTCCGCGTCCTGGGGCCGGTTACCCGCAAGAAGCTGGAAATCGTCCGGGAGGCCGACGCCATCGTGGTGGAGGAGATTAAGAAGGCGGGATTGTACCGCGAGGTATGGCAGGCCTTTGCGGTGCTACCGGAGATGAAGAGCGTGGGCGTGATGGGCGACGAGCGCACCTACGCCTACACCGTCGTCGTGCGGGCGGTGCAGAGTCAGGACGCGATGACCGCGGACTGGTGCCGCCTGCCTTACGAGGTGCTGGAGGCCATTGCGTCACGCATCGTGCGGGAAGTTAAAGGTGTCAACCGCGTGGTTTACGATATAACGTCCAAGCCGCCGGCCACGATCGAGTGGGAGTGAGAACGGTCGTCGGTCGTCGGAGGGGCAGGAGGAACGCTTTCTATGACGGCGACGCTGGTGGGCATCGTGATGGGGAGCGACTCGGACCTTGCGGTAATGCGCGAGGCCTCCACCGTTCTGGACGAACTGGGCATCGGGCACGAATTACGCATCATTTCCACGCACCGTACGCCGGAGCGGGCGCGGGCGTACGCCGTGGACGCGGCGGCGCGCGGCCTGGCGGTGATTATCGCCGGGGCGGGGGCCGCGGCGCACCTGGCCGGGTTTCTGGCCGCCTACACGCCGCTGCCGGTAATCGGGGTGCCCATCGCCGCGGGGGCCCTCCGGGGGGTGGACGCCCTGCTGGCCACGGTCCAGATGCCGCCCGGCGTGCCGGTGGCCACGGTGGGGATAAACGGGGCGAAGAACGCCGGCCTCCTGGCGGCGCAGATTATTGCGACCCGCGATCCCGAAGTGCGGGCGCGCCTTGCGGCCTACAGGGAGAGGATGGCCGCGTCGGTGGAGGCTAAGGACCGCAGGCTACAGGAAGAGGACGCGGCGGCCTTCGCTGACCGCGGTGGCGAATGAATGATATAATGATACTGGATGGCCATCCGTGCGCGCCGGCGTGAGGTCCGGGGCGGCGACAGGGAGGTTCGCGTGTTGATCGAGCGCTACACTCTCCCCGAGATGAAGGCGATATGGTCCGACGAGAACCGGTTTGCCACGTGGCTGGAAGTGGAGATCCTGGCCTGCGAGGCCTGGGCCGAGCTGGGGAAAATCCCGCGGGAGGCGGCGCGGGTTATCAGGGAACGGGCGCGGTTCGACGTCGGTCGCATTGACGAGATAGAAAAGACCACCCGGCACGACGTGATCGCCTTTTTGACCAACGTGGCGGAGTACGTGGGCGAAGAGGCCCGGTACATCCACATGGGGCTCACGTCTTCCGATGTCCTGGATACCGCGCTGGCGGTGCGCATGCGCGACGCCGGCCGCCTGCTCTTGAAGCGGCTGCAGCACCTGCGGGAGGTCCTCCTGGACCGGGCGCGCGAACACCGGTATACGCTCATGATGGGGCGGACGCACGGCATTCACGCCGAGCCGGTAACGTTCGGCCTCAAGATGCTCCTGTGGGCGGCGGAGACGGAACGCAACATCGAGCGGCTGGCACGGGCGGTGGAGGAGATCAGTGTCGGCAAGATCGCGGGCGCGGTGGGCACGTACGCCACCGTCGATCCCTTCGTGGAGGCATACGTCTGCCGCCGGCTGGGACTTGCCCCGGCGCGGGTATCGACCCAGGTCATCCAGCGGGACCGGCACGCGTACTTTCTGGCCACCCTGGCGGTTGTCGGGTGCTCCCTGGAGAAGTTTGCCGTCGAGATCAGGAACCTGCAGCGCACGGACATCAGGGAGGCGGAGGAGCCGTTCCGGGCCGGGCAGAAAGGGTCGTCCGCCATGCCGCACAAGCGGAATCCGATCGTGTGCGAACGCATCAGCGGCATGGCGCGTCTTTTGCGGGGGAACGCCCTGGCCGGCATGGAAAACGTCGCCCTCTGGCACGAGCGCGATATATCCCACTCTTCGGTGGAGCGGGTGATCATCCCCGACAGCACCATCCTCTTGGACTATATGCTGGCCAAGTTCACCGGTATCATGGAGGGGCTGGTGGTTCACCCCCAGCGGATGCGGGAGAATTTGGAGCGGACCCAGGGGTTGATTTTTTCCCAGCGGGTGCTTTTAGCTTTGGTGGAGAGCGGTATCTTGCGGGAAACTGCTTATCAGTGGGTGCAGCGCAACGCGCTTCGGGCTTGGGAGGAGGGGGTTTCCTTCCGGGACCTGGTCAAGGCTGATGCTGATATCGGCGCCCATCTGGACGCCAAAACCTTGGATGGACTCTTTGACTATAACTACCACCTAAAGCAGGTGGACTATATTTTCAAGCGGGCTGGATTAAGCTAGGCCGGGAAGGAGTCTTGCCATGCGGTTTTTAGCCAAGGTACACGTGACCCTGAAGCCGGGAGTACTGGATCCTCAGGGTAAAGCGGTGGGCGGAGCTCTGAGAAACCTGGGTTATGCCCAGGTAGGCGAGGTGCGGATAGGAAAATACATTGAGGTTACCCTGGAGGCGGAAAGCCAGGAGCTGGCCCAGGCCCAGGTGAGGGAAATGGCCCAGACCTGCTTGG
>DMDP01000157.1 GCA_003445475.1 Peptococcaceae bacterium
AATCATCCACGTCAGCCGGACGGTGTAATCCGCCCCCGCAACAACTGCGGTGCCGAGGCCCACCGGCCGCGGCTCGGGAACCGGGTAAACACCTATACGCCCGCGTCCGGCCGCGTCCGCCGCAGGGACAACGCGAACTTCCCGCGGGGTTCCGTCGCGAATCACCGTAAGGGTTATCGTTTCACCGGGCCGGGCGCTGATCTCCTTGACCAGCGCATCCCAGGAAGCCACTTCCCGGCCGTTTAGAGCCACAATCCGGTCGTTCTTTTGCAGCCCGGCCTTCGCGGCCGGCTCGCCGGGAAGCACCTCCAGAATCGTCGTTGTAGGCGTCGGCAATCCCTGAGCCAGGAAAACCGCCGCCAGAAGTACGATTGCGAGGAAAAAGTTCATCAAAGGTCCGGCAAGAATAATGGCCATCCTGGCCCATAGCGGTTTGTATTTGAAACTTTTCGCCGGTGGTACGTCCTCCTCCCGCGGTTCCATGCCGGCCATCCGTACGAATCCACCGAGGGGAAACAGCCGTATATTGTAAGCGGTATCGCCGATTTTAAAACCGCCCAGGCGTGGCCCGAACCCCAGGCTGAACTCGTACACGTGCACCCCGGTGGCCTTGGCCAGCAGGAAATGCCCCATTTCGTGCACCAGAATGAGAACGCCGAAAATAATGACGGCTGCCAGGAAAGTTGTCATACCCTCACCCTTCTTATGATCGACTCTGCTTCCCGCCTGGCCCAGGCATCCACCGTGAGGATATCCTCAAGCCCGGGTGCCGCAACAGGATTGTGCCGTCCCAGTACTTCTTCGATCACCGCCGGAATAGACGAAAACCGGATTTGGCTGCGCAAGAACGCGGATACCGCGACCTCGTTGGCCGCG
Source organism: Peptococcaceae bacterium (assembly GCA_003445475.1). Lineage (GTDB taxonomy): Bacteria > Bacillota > Desulfotomaculia > Desulfotomaculales > UBA12532 > UBA12532. The sequence goes on from DMDP01000157.1 coordinate 877, forward strand.
TTCAGCACCGCGGGAAAGGTTTGCCCGGCGCGGCCTGCTTGTTCGGCCAGTGCCAGGCACGGGAACCTGGACCTGTCCGGCGCGAAAAAGTTAAGCTCCCTCAACGTTAAAAAGTCGAGGCGCGGTACGTTACTATTATAGCGCGCGGGATACCCAAGTGCATACTGGATGGGCAGGCGCATATCCGGCACACTCAAACACGCTATTACCGTCCCGTCCAGCAATTCCACCATCCCGTGGACGATGCTCTGCGGGTGAATCAGAACCCGGATGCGGTCGTAGTCCGCACCAAACAGCCAGTGCGCCTCGATAACCTCCAGCCCCTTGTTCATTAACGTCGCTGAATCGATGGTAATCTTGGCTCCCATAGACCAGGTCGGGTGCCGGAGCGCCTGCTCCGGAGTTACCCGTTCCAGTTCTCCCGGCGTCAGGTCCCGGAACGGCCCCCCGGAGGCAGTCAGGTAGATAAGGTCGACCTCCGTTTCCCGGCCCTGGACGCACTGCCAGACGGCCGCGTGTTCGCTGTCCACAGGCAGCAAGCGCACGCCCATCTGCTGCGCCAGGGTGGTTACCAGCCGCCCGCCGGCAACCAGGGTCTCCTTGTTGGCCAGGGCTATATCCTTCCCGCTGGCGATGGCCGCTACCGTCGGGGCCAATCCCACTATACCGGTCACAGCCACCAGGACAACATCGGCTTCCGGCAACGTCGCTACCGTCTCCAGCCCCTCCCGGCCTTGATAAACCTCCACCCCGGCCCCAAGCCGCCCGCTCACCGCCCCGGCGCCTTCCTCGCTGGCCACCGCCAGGACCCGCACGCCAAAGGCCTCCGCCTGCCGGCACAGCAATTCCCAGTTATGGCCCGCGGCCAGCCCTACGACGGCAAACTTGTCGGGGTGAGCGGCAACTACTTCCAGGGCCTGCCGGCCGATAGAACCGGTACTACCAAGAATGGCAATGCGCTTCAATGTCCCACCTCATTTCCCCCGAAAATACGTCTTGCCGGCCTTGTATCCTGCCTGGATGACGATCAGCAATATCGGGCCGAGAAACAGCCCTGCCACGCCCAGAAGTTTCAGACCAACGTACATGGCCGCCAGCACGGCCAGCGGGTGTAACCCCAGGTTTGCGGCCACCACCTTGGCCTCGGACATCTGGCGGACCAGGAAAACCACCACATAAACGATGGCGAGCTTAAAGGCGTACCCGGTGGCGCCGGTAAGCAGAGCGTAACCGATCCAGGGTAGAAATATGGTGCTCGGGCCGAGAACCGGGATAAGGTCGAAAAGCCCCACCAGCAACCCGATGGTCAGGGCGTAGCGGCTGCCGATAAGCAGAAGACCGACAATGGTGATGACGGTGCTGATAGACACCAGGATTAACTGCGCCCGTATGTAGGCCAGGAACGCGCCGAAAGCCTGGCGTCCCACGGTAAACGTGCGCTCCGCCCAGGGGGCCGGTAAAAACCGGAGCCAGAAATCAAGGATCACCCGCTTATCCCGGCTCAAGAAGTAAGTGGCCAGCAGGGTAACCAGGATAATCAAGATCGCCCCGGGAATGCCCGTGACCACGTTCAGGGTGGAACGGACGGCAACCGTCGCTACCTGCTCCAGCGAGGCCGTGGCGGAAGCGATGGCCCCTTCAAGGTACCGGAGGACGACGGGGTCAAGGCGCCCGCGCAGCCGCGCCGCGTCTTCGATCAATCCCTCAATCGTCTGGCGCAAGCCGGCTATATAATCGGGCAAGACAACCGAAAGATGGCTCAACTCGGAAATCATCCGCAGGACGGCCAGCGTAAGCACAAGGCCGACCACGCCCAGGCCCAGAAGCATAACCAGCACTACGGCCAGGTTGCGAGGCAGGCGTAACCTGGCCTCCAATAGGCGCACGCCCGGTTCCATGAAAAGGCTGAGCACGGCGGCCAGGATGAAAGGCAGCAACACGGGGAAAAGAAAGCGCAGCGCGTACCAGAGAATGACCAGGGCCGCGCCGCCCGCGAGGATGATACCGGCTATCCAGAAAAGGCGTTTCACCCATTCGGGCAACTACCTTCACCCGCCTGCGCCAAAGAGCTGTACCGCGTGGTAGACCAGCGGCGCCGTTAACAACATGCTGTCGAAGCGGTCGAGTACGCCGCCGTGGCCGGGGATGACGTTGCCGGCATCCTTGGCGTCCGCAAACCGCTTGATAACCGAGGACGCCAGGTCTCCCAATTGCGCTGCCACGGCCACCATGCCCCCCAGAACCAGCCACACCCATACAGCAGGTGCGGCAAAAAACAGATGGAAAACAAAAGCCGCCAGCAGTGATCCCGCCACCCCGCCGCAGAACCCCTCGACGGTTTTGCCCGGGCTGAGAACGGGTGTCATCTGGTGGCGACCCCACCACTTTCCGACCAGGTAGGCGACGCTATCAAAAGTCCAGGTCGTGGCCAGCGTAAAGAGCGCCCACATCCAACCCTCGGGCAGGAGTCGTATAAGGTAGAGATAGATGAGAAGCCCTGGATAGAGAGTGGCAAAAACGGTAGCGGCGCAGGCCTGGGGCGAGAAGCGGGGGTAAAACAGGACCAGGCTCGCAAGGCAGAGGACGAGGAACAAAACCACGGCTGATCCCGGAAAATAATCGCCCTCCGAAAGATACGCGCCTGCCAGTAAGATCGCGCCGCCAGCCAGCACCAGCACCCGCGGCGGGCGCGGCTGCTTCATTAGGGACATTAGTTCCACTAAGGCCACACACAGCAAGACGGCCACCAGGCCAAGCAACAGCCAGCCGCCCAGCCAGGCGGCGAGCAAGATCAGCGGCGCGCCGACCACCGCACTTACAATCCGCAGGGTAAACATGTCAGCGCCCTCCAAAGCGGCGTTCCCGTTGCTGGAAATCCACCAAGGCTTGCAAGAGGTGCGTCGGTTTAAAGTCCGGCCACAGCACCGGGCTCACCCAGAACTCGGTGTACGCCATCTGCCAGAGGAGAAAGTTGCTCACCCGGAACTCTCCCGCCGGACGGATAAGGAGATCGGGATCGGGCACGCCTCTGGTGTAGAGGTGATCGGCCACCACCTTTTCGTCAATCTCCTCCACCTGCAACTCTCCCGTCTGTACCCGCCGGGCAATCGCCCGCACGGCGTCCGTTATTTCTCGCCGCCCGCCATAGTTGATGGCCAGAATCAGGTTCAACCGCTCGTTGCCCCGCGTGCGCTCTACCCCCGCTTGAAGGGCGGAGTAAGCAGCCGGGGGGAGTTCTTCCAGACAGCCGATAGCCAGGAGACGAACTCCATTGCTGTCCAATTCATCAATTTCCTTGGAAATATACTCGGTAAGAAGCCTCCATAACTCGCTTACTTCGTCGACCGGCCGCTTCCAGTTTTCCGTTGAAAAGGCGTACGCCGTCAGGTAGGGGATACCGAGAGCCGCAGTCTTCCTGACAATGCCCCGTAAGGCCTCCGCCCCGGCGCGGTGGCCGGCCGCCCTGGGTAGGCCGCGGCACGCGGCCCAACGCCCGTTGCCGTCCATGATAACCGCTATATGCCGCGGCAGGCAAGCTTTGTCCAGTGCCGCCTCCAGGTTATCCTCGTGCAGCTTA
>DMDP01000110.1 GCA_003445475.1 Peptococcaceae bacterium
GCCCAGGGAAAAGGCCTCCAGAAGGAGGGCCTCCGCGTCGGCAAAATGGTCTTTATTCGTATGGAGAACGGCGAGCACTTCCTTCTCGCTAACGATCTCTCCCACTTTCTTCTTCAAAACAATACCGGCGGCGGGATCTACCGGCTCATCCTTGACCCGGCGGCCTGCGCCCAGGAGTACTGCAGCGCGTCCAACCTTCTCGGCGGCGATATGGCATACGTAACCTTCCGCAGGCGCCGTAACCGGTACCTGCCGGGTGGCGCGCGGCAGCAGCGAAGGGTCGTGGACTACTGCTTCGTCGCCGCCCTGTGCCTTGACCCAGGCAGCGAACTTGTCGAGCGCCGCGCCGGTGGCGAGCGCCTCCGCAAGAAGCGCCCGTGCGTCACGCCGGTCCCTGGCCCGCTCTGCCAAAAGAAGCATCTCGCTGCCCAGCGCCAGGCAGAGGTCGGCAAGATCCGCGGGGCCGTCCCCCCGCAGCGTACTGATGGCTTCCCTCACTTCCACGGCGTTGCCTACGGTAAAGCCCAAGGGTTGGTTCATGTCGGTAACCACGGCCACCGTCTTTAAGCCGACACGGTTGCCGATATCGACCATGACCCTGGCCAGGGCAACCGCCGCGTCGACTTCCTTCATAAAAGCGCCGTCGCCGGTTTTTACATCCAAAACCAACGCATCGGCACCACCCGCGATCTTTTTTGACATTACACTGCTGGCAATCAACGGAATGCTGTCAACGGTGGCCGTCACATCCCGCAACGCGTATATCTTCTTATCCGCCGGCGCCAGTTCCGGGCCGGCGCCGGTAACGGCAAGGCCGATTTCTTTTACTTGCCGCCGAAACGTATCTATGTCGAGATCCGTTTTAAAGGCCGGAATGGAGGCCAGCTTGTCAATGGTGCCTCCGGTGTGACCCAGGCCGCGCCCGGACATTTTGGCTACCGGCACACCGCAGGCGGCAAGTAATGGTGCCAGAACGAGGGTCGTCTTGTCGCCGACACCGCCGGTACTGTGTTTGTCAACCTTGACGCCGGGTACTTCGCTGAGATCGAGGCGTGTTCCGGAACGGGCCATCGCCATCGTCAGGTCGACCGTTTCACGGAGGCTTAGACCCTGGAAGAAGACGGCCATAAGCCAAGCCGCCATCTGGTAGTCCGGAATGTCGCCCCTGGTGTAGCCGTTAACCAGGAACTCGAGTTCGTCGGTGCTCAGTTCGAGCCCGCGCCTTTTCTTGAGGATCACCTCGTAGACGTCCATGGAACTCATCCTTTCGTTATGACGGCAAGAAACCTTAGTTCACGGCAAAATCTTTAGTAGGGGGGCAAAGCTTGACCCAACCGGCCAGGTTAAACCGAAAATATCGGCGACCGTAGCGGCGACATCCGCGAAGGTTTCCCGTGTGCCCAACTCTACGGCAACCGGAAGCCTTTTCCCGAGTACCAGCAGGGGAACGTACTCGCGGGAATGATCCGTACTCGGGGTGGTTGGATCGCACCCATGGTCGGCAGTTATGACCAGCATGTCGGCATCCCGGAGAGCCGCGGTGATTTCGGGCAACTGCCGATCGAAGGCCTCCAGCGCCCGTGCGTACCCCACCGGGTCGTTACGATGCCCGTACAGCGAATCGAAGTCCACGAGATTGGTAAAAATAAGACCCTTGCCGGTCTCCCGCAGCGCCTGCCGGGTTTTTTCGATACCGTCATCGTTGTCCCGGGTCGGGAACGACCTGGTGATGCCGCGACCGGCGAAGATGTCGGCGATCTTGCCGACACCAACCACCTCCAGGCCCTTTTCTGTTAAAGCATCAAGGATTGTCCGGCCTGTGGGCGGCAGAGAGAAGTCGTGGCGCCTCGGGGTGCGGTGAAAACAACCCGGCTTACCGGTGAAAGGCCGTGCAATTACGCGGGCGACGGCGTGTTCGCCAGTAAGGAGCTGGCGGGCTATGCGGCACATCGCATAGAGTTCGTCCACAGGAATGATTTCCTCGTGCGCGGCGATTTGAAATACGCTGTCCCCCGAAGTGTAGATGATCGGGTACCCGGTGCGTAAATGTTCGGCGCCCAATTCGTGAATAATCGCCGTTCCCGACGCCGGTTTGTTACCCAGGGTCCGTCGACCTATACGCCGCTCAAATTCCTCAATCAGGTTGCGGGGAAACCCTTCCGGGTAAACCGGGAAGGGCCGCTCGACGACCAGCCCGGCAATCTCCCAGTGGCCGGTCGTGGTGTCCTTGCCGGCCGATTTTTCCCGCATGCGGCCATAGCTTGCGCGCGGCGCATCCACCGGCGGAACTCCGGGAATGGGGGCCAGGTTGCCAAGCCCAAGGGAACCAAGGTGTGGGAGGTGCAGCCCCCCTACCGCTTTCGCGGTATTAACCAGGGTGTTGCTCCCCTCATCGCCGTATGCCGCGGCGTCGGGTAATGCACCGATACCCAAGCTGTCCAAAACGATAATAGCAACGCGCTCGATCCTTGCCATGTTGCATATCATCGCCACATTCAAGCCCGCGGGTGCGCTCGTAAATAAACGTTTCTCAGTTTCCGCAGGGTCAGGTGCGTGTAAATCTGGGTTGTGCTGATATCCGCATGTCCCAGCATTTCCTGTACCACGCGCAAGTCGGCGCCGTTATCCAACAGGTGCGTGGCAAAGGAATGTCGCAAGGTATGCGGTCCGACCCGTTTCGAGATACCGGCCCGCCGCGCATAGCGGCAGATAAGCTTATGGACCGTCTGGCGGGTCAGGGTTCCTCCCCGGCGGTTTAGAAACAGCCGGCAGTTGCCACGCTTATCCAGAGACGGACGCGCACGATCAAGGTACAGGCGTACGTACTTTGCGCAAACGGTACCAATAGGTACGATGCGTTCGCGACAACCCTTTCCCAGGCAACGGACCAATTCACCGGAGAGATCTAGGTCTTGTACATTAAGTGCCGTTAACTCCGAGACCCGTAGCCCCGTGGCGTACAGCGTTTCAAGTATTGCCCGGTCCCTTACACCCAGGACGGTGGTCGGGGACGCTGCCGCAAGTAACCGCTCTACCTCCCCAACGGTCAA
>DMDP01000092.1 GCA_003445475.1 Peptococcaceae bacterium
CACGTTCTCGCCCACGACAATCCCGACGCCGGAGATGGCCGCGCCCGCCGCCAGGTGCTCCCAGTTATTCGCCGCCACGTTGGTGGAACCCATCGCGGCGATGACGATCGGCAGACGCAGCTTCAGTTCACCGTTGGCCCCCGCCTCCGTGCTGATGTCTACCGCCGGGAAGATCGCCTTGTCCGGGTCGGGGTCGATACCGTGGGCGCCGACCGCCGTACCCAGGATGGTGAAATGGGAGTAGTCAACCGGGTACTTCTTCTGGGCCGCCGAAGTGGTCTGTCCGAAGGGCTGCGGGTACAGCACCTCCTTGCCCCGGACCGCCGAGCGGCCCACCTCGCACAGACCGGTGCACCCGTCCAGGCACGTCACGCACATCCCGCTCAGTGAACACCGGTTGCCGCCGGTCCGCAACCTGCTCTGGGTGGCCGGTGTGGCATTGAGTCCTACGCTATAAGTCATTTTTGCTACCATCCTCCTGCCATGGGAAAATTCATATCTACCTGTTAACTGGCAAATCTAACCCCAAGAGCGTGGAACGTTGCGTTACCTCGCTAGGCATCCCCCCACCGGGTCCCTTTTTGCTTAGAATTTGGCGAGATATTCATCTATCTCCCACGGGTGAACCTCACGCAGAAACCGCTCCCACTCTTCTTCCTTCGCGGCGATAAAGCGCGCGCAGATGTGTTCACCCAGGGCTTCCCGTAAGACGTGATCCGCCGCCAGCGCTCCCACGGCCTCCCCGAGGGTGCGCGGCAACCCGTCCCTCTGGATCACGCGGCGCAGATCACCGATGTCCGTCGCCTCGTAGGACGCGAACGGCGGAGACGCCGTCTTGTTGCGCAACCCGTCCAGGCCCGCGGCCAGGACGGCGGCCAGCACAAGGTAGGGATTGGACGCCGGATCAGGGCTGCGCAGAACGAGGTGCGCGTTTTCCCCGTCCACGGCGGCGCGCAGCATCGTGAGCCGGTTGTCGCGCGACCAGGCGGCCAGCACCGGGTTTTCCGGGTCGGGCACCAGGCGCTTATACGAGTTGACCAGCGGGTTGGCCACGGCGGTAAGCCCCCGTGCGTGCCGCAGCAGCCCGCCGGCGAAGTAGTAGGCCGTTTCGCTCAGGCCGAAGGGGTCCTGCGGGTCGTAGAACAGGTTTTCGTCGCCGCGCCAGAGCGACAAATGCAGCGTGAGACCGGACCCGTTGTACCTCGCCAGCGGCCTGGGCATGAACGAAGCGTGCAGGCCGTGCCGCTGCGCCACGGTGCGCACCACGAACTTGAAGGTGGCCATCTTGTCGGCAATGGCCAGCGCGGTGTCGTCCTTCAGGCCGATCTCGTGCTGGCCGGGCGCGATCTCGTGGTGCGAGGACGTTACTTCGATCCCCATTTCCTCCAGGGTAAGCACCATGTCGCGCCGGGCGTTTTCGCCCAGGTCCACAGGTGTGAGGTCGCAGTACCCGGCCAGGTCGTGCGTGACGGTGGTGGGCTTGCCCTGTTCCCCGGCGTGGAACAGGAAGAACTCGGCCTCCACGCCGACCACAAACTGCCACCCTGCCGGCAGCGTGGCGAGCACCCGCTTGAGGGCCGTCCGCGAGCATCCCGCGAAGGGGCCGTCGGCCACCCGGGCTTCACAGATCAGGCGGGCCACCGCCCCCTCGCGCGGTCGCCAGGGGAAAATAACAAAGGTAGAAGGATCGGGTGCCAGGTAGACGTTGCGCTCGAGGTGATTCTGGAAACCCTCGATGGCCGCGCTGTCCAGGGGAACCCTGCCCGCCAGGGCCTTTTCCAGTTCCTCTACCGTAACGGCGATGTTCTTGAAAGATCCCAGAATATCGGTAAACTGCAGCCGCACGAACTTCACGTGGTACTCCTGGGCCAGCCGCTGCACGTCTGCGGGAGTGTAGAGCCGGTGCACCGAACCCCTCCTAACAAAGAGAAACGCGCCCCTCCGAACCCCGGACCGGGTTCTTGTGGGACGCCTTTGCCCCAAATACATATTTAACACATTTGCTTTGAAATTATATAAGCTTCGGCGTCGAAAATCAATATGTACGAATCAGGCAGCCGTCTTTAGCCGGGACTACGGGATTGTCCGGGGCTTACCAGTTTTCCACGCGGCCCTTCTCTACCGTCTTCGTGTAACTCGGGGTGATGTGCCGGTTCTCGCAAGTAAGGGCCCCGTAAAGGCACGCCTCGATGCAGAGATTGCATAAGATGCACCGGTTCGGGTCGTAAAAGCGGACCAGGGTAGCGCCACCCCCGACGTCATCGTCATCCCAGACGGCCTGCAGGCCCTCTTCGTCCCCGCCCCACTCCGTGTCCAGCACGACGGCCTGTGTGGGACACACCCGCTCACACTCGCCGCAGAATGCACAACGAGAGGCGAAAAACAAGATCCGCCCGCGAGAACCCGGTGGCGGTTCGCGCTTCACCGCCGGGTAAAGCCGGGTAGCCGGGCGGGAAAGAAGGTTCCTTATAATGTTCCCCGTCATCCACGGCATCCTTTTGTCCCCTTTCGGTGGCCTGATCCGGCCAGATTCTGCCACCAGTATAACATAATGAGCAATATCCCACAAGCAGTTTGTGCCTCCCCCTTCCCTAGCGGCGATTCTGCCGGTCCTCGAACTGCTCGATTATCTCCCGGGCGACCCGGGCCAGGGGGAGGGAGCGGTTCATAGAAAGTTTTTGGAGGTGCTTGTACGCTTCGCTTTCCGTAAGGTTTTCTTTTTCCATAAGGAGTCCCTTCGCCCGCTCCACAACCTTGCGGGTCTCCAGTTGCTTTTTCAACTTGCGGTTTTCCTGCTCGAGTGCGACCGCCCGGCGGAAATTGGCCAGGGCCGTTTCCGCAGCCACCCGCACTTCCGCCTCCGTGCAGGGGATGAAAAGGTACCCGAAGACCCATGCGCTTACCAGGTGCTGCAGGACGTCCGTTTCATCCCGGGCCAGAATGACCACGGGCATCAACCGGTGCTCGTCCAGGATCTGCAGCACCCCGAGTCCGCTGTAATCGGGCAGACCGGCGTCGATTAGCGCCAGATCGGGGTGTATTTCGAAGGCGGCGCGCAGGGTGTCGCCGGCGTTGCGCGTCCGGGCCACCACCAGGTAACCCAGCTTGACCAGCATGTCTTTCAGGTCCCGTGCCGCAGTTTCGTCGGCCGTGGCCAGCAGCACGCGCGTCTTAAACATAGCCGTCCCTCAAAACCGGTTTAAAGTTTAAATCAATTTTAGCATGCGAAAAAACGAAAAACATCCCGGCCGGAAAAGTGGTATATTATGTGGGAAGAGGGTGGTCTATGTGGTGGCGGTATTCGAGACTTATGTCAACTTCTTCCGCCGCTACCCGCTGCTCCTGGCGGTTGGCCTCATATCCCTTCTCGGCACCCTGGGTTTCGCTGTCATCTTCCCAACGTTGCCGCTCTACCTGTCGGAAGACCTCGGCATAAGCGCCGGGATCATCGGGTTGATTTTCGGCGCCTATGCCGCCAGTGAAACCATTTTCAAGACGCCCCTAGGGTTTTTGAGTGACCGCCTCGGGCGCCGCCCGCTCATAATCGCAGGCCTGGCCATTTCTTTCCTGGTGCCCCTGGCCATGACTTTCGTCTACCACTACCTGTATTTTGTGGCCCTGCAGTTCTTGAACGGCTTCGCCATCGCGGCCTTCTGGCCCGCGCTCTCCGCCCTGACCGCCGACAAAGTGCCGGCGGAGGAGCGCACCACGGCCATGACGGTCTTTAACATGTCCTACCTGGTCGCGCTCGGCCTGGGGCCGGCCCTGGGCACCTTCATCAACCACGCCCTCTCTTCCCACAAGGCGGCTTTTTACGCGGCAGCCTGCCTGGCCTTCGGGGCTGCCGTGCTCGGCTTCCTTACCCTGCCGGGCGTGGCCGCCGGCAGCCGCAGGAACCCGGAGGCCGGCGACGGGAAGGAGGGCCCGGGGGCGGTGCTGGTCAGGGCCTTCGGCTCCTCGGGCCGGGTCCTCGGCGGCCTCAGCTTTCTGTGGAAGAACCGCGTGCTGGCCGCCATGCTGGTTATCTCCCTCGTCCAGCAGTTCGGGGCCGGTATGCTGGCCCCCATTTTCGTGCTGTTCGCGAGCCGGCAACTGGGTTTTTCCCAGGCCGATATAGGCAAGAGCCTGCTCGGCCCGGCCGTGGTGGTCGCGGTTTGCGCCCTGCCCCTGGGACGCCTGGCGGACAACCTCGGCAAGCAGCGGGCCGTTGAGGCAGCCTTTCTGGTCGCCGCCGCGTCGGTGCTGATGATCCCGGAAACCGCTACGGTGGCGATCCTGATATGCCTGATCGGCATGCTCGGCCTGGCGTACGTGGTCGGCGCCCCCGCCTGGACGGCCATCACCACCCTGGTCGCCCCGCGGGAGGGCAGGGGAACTGCGATTGCCGCCATCGGCACCATGCAGAGCCTGGGCTTTATCCTCGGCTCCTCGGCCGGCGGCTTTCTTTACGAGCACGTTACGCCCGCCGCCCCGTTTCACGCCTGCGGCAGCCTGCTTTTAACGTGCTTCTTCCTGACACTCGCCCTGGTGTCGCCGGCGGTAAAATCGGCGCCCGCCCGCCGCAAAGAAAGCGGCGCGGGCGGACAGACTAAGTTCGAGGAGGTTTCCGGTCTTGCAAGCGGACAATCTGTTGAAAGAACTGGCGCGACCCGCGGCCACGAAGATGCTGCTGGTGGTCCTTGACGGCCTGGGAGGCCTTCCCGTACCGGAACTGAACGGCCGGACGGAACTGGAAGCCGCGGCGACCCCCAACCTGGACGCGCTGGCCAAAAGGTCTTCGCTCGGCCTGGCCCACCCGGTCCTGCCGGGGATCGCCCCGGGCTCAAGCGCGGGGCACCTGGCCCTCTTCGGGTACGACCCGTTGCGCTACGTTATCGGCCGCGGCGTGCTGGAGGCCCTGGGGATCGGGTTCGACCTGCACCCCGGGGACGTGGCCGTGCGGGCCAACTTCGCCACGGTGCAGGACACCCGGAACGGGCCGGTGGTAACGGACCGCCGGGCGGGCCGTCCCCCCACGGAGCACACGCGCAGCATTTGCCGCCGCCTGCAGGACGCGATCCCGGAAATAGACGGCGTAAGGGTGTTCATTGAACCGGTGAAGGAGCACCGGTTCGTGATCGTTCTGCGCGGCGAAGGACTGGACGACCGCGTGGCCGACACCGACCCGCAGCGGGAGGGCATGCCGCCCCTACAGCCGCAACCGCTGGCCGAAGAGGCCCGCCGCACGGCTATGCTGGCCGGAACGCTTGTGCAGCGGATCGCCGAACTCGTGCGGGACGAGCCCCGCACCAACTTTGCCCTGCTGCGCGGTTTTTCGCGCCGGCCCCGCCTCGACCCCTTCCCGGAACGCTACCGCGCCCGGGCAGGGGCGGTCGCCGTTTATCCCATGTACCGGGGCCTGGCCTCACTGGTAGGCATGGACCTTTTGCCCGTGGCGGGAGACACCCTGGCCGACGAGATCGCAAGCCTCAAAGAAAACTGGCCGGAGTACGACTACTTCTTCCTGCACGTGAAGGGAACCGACTCGCGGGGTGAAGACGGCGACTGGGCCGGGAAGATCAAGATCATTGAAGAGTTCGACGCCCAATTACCCGCCATTCTGGATCTGAACCCCGACGCCCTGGTTATTACCGGGGACCATTCCACCCCGGCCACCTACGCAGCCCACAGCTGGCACCCGGTCCCGTTTCTCCTGTATTCACGCTGGGTGCTGCCCGACCGCGACGCCCCCGGCTTCGGCGAGCACGCGTGCGCGCGGGGTGTTTTGGGGCAGTTCCCGCTGCTCTACACCATGAACCTGCTCCTGGCCAACGCCGGGCGCTTGGGCAAATTCAGCGCCTAATGACTACCCGAAAGGGCCGCCACGTGGAGATCGGAAGAGC
>DMDP01000121.1 GCA_003445475.1 Peptococcaceae bacterium
ATACAATCGGTGCAGTTGCTGCTTATGCACCCGCCGTATCACGATATTATCAAGTTCTCGTCCGCCGCCAACGATCTCTGCAACGCGCCGACCACGGAAGCTTTTCTGGCGATGTTCGGACAGGTACTCGACAACACCCTGTCGCTGCTGGACCCCGACCGTTTTCTGGCCGTTGTCATCGGCGACAAGTACACAGGGGGCGAGTGGGTTCCCCTCGGGTTTTACTGCATGCAGGAGGTGCTGCAGCGCGGCCTGCTTTTAAAGAGCATCGTCGTCAAGAACTTCAACGACACGACGGCCAAGCGCGGCCAACAAGACCTTTGGCGCTACCGGGCCCTTACCGGCGGGTTTTTCGTGTTCAAACACGAATACATTTTATTATTCCAGTGCCGGCGCCCGCGCCGGCACGCCCGGACAGGGTGATCTCCATTGTCCTACCTTCTTGCACCCAGAGTAGACTTGCCTCCAGACCTGCTCGCCGCCGCCGGCGGTGACGAGCTGCTGGCGCACCTTCTTTACCGCCGGGGCTGTCGCACCGGCGAGGAAGCGCGCAAGTTTCTGGATTGGCGGCTTTACGAACCGGTGCGTCCGTTTCTGTTCCCCGGCATGGGGGAAGCCGTGGCCGTGGTCGAACGGGCCGTCGCGGCCGGGCGGCGGGTTTGTGTGTACGGCGACTACGACGCCGACGGTGTTACGGCCGCTTCCATCCTGGTGGAGGCCCTGCGGCGCGCGGGGGCCGACGTAACCTACCACATCCCCGACCGTTTCCGCGAGGGATACGGCCTGAACCGTAATGTGCTTGAACACCTGGCGGCGGAAGGAGTCCGGCTTATCGTTACCTGCGACACGGGCATCGCCAGCGTAGAAGAAGTGGCCTACGCCGGCGAGCTGGGGATGGAGGTGGTGGTCACCGATCACCACCAGCCGCCCGCCGTGCTCCCGCCGGCGGCGGCCATTGTCAATCCCAAGCTTCTTGCCCCCGATCACCCCACGCGGGTACTGGCCGGCGTGGGCGTGGCCTTCCTCTTGGCGGGAGCCCTTTTACGGGAAGGGGAAGGCTGGCCGGAAGCGTTTCTCGACCTGTTCGTGCTGGGTACGATCGCCGACGCGGTGCCGCTGACGGCCGAGAACCGTTACTGGGTGGCACGGGGCCTCCCCTGTCTCCGGGCCACGCGCCGGCCGGGTCTTGCGGCGCTGATGCAGGCGGCGGGGATCGACCCGGGCGCCGCCACCGAGGAGGACGTCGCCTACCAGCTGGCGCCGCGGATAAACGCGGCCGGAAGACTGGAGGCGGCCCGCCCCGTAGTGGAAATGCTGCTGACCGCCGACGCGGCGCGTGCCGCGGAGCTTGCGGCCTGGCTTGACCGGGTCAACGCGCAGCGCCGCGAACTCTGCGAACTAATCGGCGAGGAGGCCGAGGCGCGCCTGGAAGACCGCAACGCGCCGGCAATCGTCCTTTTCGACCCGCACTGGCACGAGGGGGTTATCGGGATTGTGGCCGGCCGCCTGGCCGAAAGGTACGGCCGTCCGGCCTTCCTGCTTACAACCAGGGCGGAGGAGGAAGTGGCCGTGGGTTCGGCCCGTGCGGGGGCGGGTGTTTCCGTGTACGACGTGCTGGCCGCCTGCGCCGACGAACTGGTCCGCTTTGGCGGGCACGAAGCGGCGGCCGGGTTCGCCGTGGAGCCGGAGCGCATCCCGCGGCTGGCCAGCCGCATCCAGGCGGTGGTGGGCGGCCGGTGCCCGGAGGCCGGCGGCGGGCCGGTGGCGGAATGGGAGCTCGGCCTGGACGCCGTCCGCCGCGAAGTGTACGAAAAGGTGCAGCTTCTGGCCCCGTTCGGGGCGGGCAACCCGGCCCCCGTGTTCGTGACCAGGGGAGTCTCCGTTCTGGCGCAACGCCCAACGCTCAACGGCAAGCACCTGCGCCTGGTCGTGGGGCGGGAGGAGCACCGGTGCTCCGCCATCTGGTGGTCGGCCCCCCGGGACCCGGTTCCGGCGGCGGACGGCGTAGATGTGCTTTATGAACTGGGGCTCGACCGGTGGCAGGGCGAGGAAAGACTGGAGCTTGTCGTCCGGGATATCGTCCCCTCCGCCGCCGTCGCGGCTCCCGCGGCGGAAGAGGAATGGCTTGACCTGCGGGGCAGCGACCCGGCGGAACTTCTACGGTCCTACCCCGAGGCGGTCTTCTACCACGAAGGCGGACCCGCCCCCGCGGGCGTGCCGGTCTCTCACCGCTACGGCGTCAAGGCGGCGCCGACCCTGGTGCTGCTGGCGATTCCGCCCGATCCGGCGGTCTTGAGGGAGATCGTCGCCCTGGCCAACGCCCGCCGCATTGTTCTCGGGTACAGGGACGAGCCGCTGCCGGGTGTTAAAGTCTTTCTGAAAACCCTTCTGGGCATGGCCAAGTATGCCCTCAACCGGCATGCCGGCGTGGTCGATCTTGGACGGCTGGCCGCGGCCCTGGGGGAACTGGAAGGCACGGTCTACTACGGTCTGCTGGCGCTTGTGCAGGCGGGTGCGCTCGAGGTTTCCACGCCAGAACACAACCGCGTCCTGGTAAAAAAAGGACCGCCGGAGCACGTGCCGCCGGAAGCAGCCCGTGCCGGGACGCTTTTACGAAAGCTGCTGGGCGAGTCGCGCGCCTTCCGCCGGTTCTGCCTCAAAGCACCGGCAGCGGATATCGCGGCCACCATATTCCGGCAGCGCTGACCAGCGCCGTCACCGCCTTCAAGGTGCACAATAGAGCCAAAGGCCGATAAGAACGGCAACGGCCAGGATTATGCCGGTGATCTTAAGGATCTGCACGTGGCGACACCTCCTAGGAGTCCGCTGCAAAACTTCGCCTGGCTTTGTCAGGCTCGCCGTCCGGTGCTCACGTAC
>DMDP01000213.1 GCA_003445475.1 Peptococcaceae bacterium
CGGGCCAGGGCGGCCCGTATCTCGGTGAAGTAGTCCAGGTGCACCTGGCGGGCGTCGAAGAGCGCCTTGATCTTGTCGAAGGCCTCGGACTCCAACCGCAACTCCAATCTGGTGACCTGTTTTTGAAGACCTTCCTGACCCTTCTCCAGGCCATCGAACCGCTGCTCGACGCTCTTCTCCAGGCCATTCAACCGCTGTTCGAGGCCATTCAACCGCTGCTCGACGCGCTCAAGCCTTTCGCCCTGGGCGGCTTGGCCATCCTCAAGCCGCTTCTGGCCTTTCTCCAGGCGTTCAAGCCGCTGCCCCTGGGTTTTTAGCTCTTCGAGTATTTGACGCAGGACTTCCTCCACCTGCACGATCTCCTTTCCGGCTTTACACCGCCATGGTAACACAAGCCGGGTGCAGAGGAAAAGACTTTTATTTCGCCTTTCGCCAACCGGCTGGTGTCATTTTCTACCGCGCCGGGCCTACCGCGCAAGGGTAAAGGCCTGCGGCATATGCTCCGTCGCTGCGCTGCGCTCCGCTCGTCCGCTATTCCTCGGCCCGGCCCTGCGGGCCGCCCTTGCGCTACGGCCCCGGCGCTATCAACAGTGTGGCCAAGCCGGTTGGCGAACAACAACGCGAAAGGGGTGGTACGAAGCAACCGCCGGCTTGCTACCGAGACTCGAAACTCATTGAGGAGGTTGTTACGATGCGAAACGTGCTGACTTTGCTGGTAGTATTTCTACTGCTGGCGCCAGCCACGGCCTGGGCGCAGTTCCGCGACGAGCTGCCTGCACCGGTGCAGGATGAGCCGGGCGTGGGCGGATACTGCGCCACATTCGTGGTCGGGGAAAAACGCTATTGGCACGCGGTGTGCGGTGGATACCCGCGGGAATATGGGATGGACGTGGCCCCGTTTATCGAGAGCGACCGGACGTTCGTTCCGGTGCGGTTTTTGGCCTACGCCATAGGGGTTCCCGAGAACGGTGTCTCCTGGGACGGCGCGACCCGGACCGTGCGGCTCGAGAACAGGGGGGTCGCGGTAATCCTGCGGCTCCGCGAGACGGTGCTGCGGCGCAACGGCAGCCCGGTGCAGATGGACGTCGCCCCGGTGCTGCGGCAGAACCGGGTCTTCCTGCCCGCCAGGTTCGTAGCCGAGGCGTTTGGTTACAGGGTGCAATGGCAGCAGGCGACAAAGACCGTACGCGTGGCACCACCTGCGGTAATACCGGAGCCTGAGCCGCAACAGCCCGCCGGGCAAAAACCACCGCCGCAAGACCCCGGGATTAACGGCGGCGGGATCGATTTAAGTAAACTCTGAAAGGGAGCGGCGTCTGCCGCTCCCACAGGAGGTGAGGAGGATTGCGACGCTTCGCTTTAGCTACATTGCTGCTAATCGTTAGTATGCTTGTGTCCCTACCAGCCTGGGCGGCGCCGACGCGGGCCGTCACCACTTTTGGCTACGACCAACAAAGAAACCGGGAAGGCCAGGTGGATGGCCGGGTCATCGCGCCAGCTTGGTATCACGCCGGCGACAAGAGCTATTCTCAACCGCTTTTGCTATCCGGACGGTACTTTGGCTTACCCGATTGGAGGGGCGGGGAAAAAGTGGTAGCTATGACGGCCGAGGGGGCTAAACTGTATAGTTACATCTTCCCGGAAAGCCCTGCTTTTCCAATCCCGCGCCTGGAACCCATCTGGTCCCGGCAGCTTTCGGCCATAACGAAAAGCCACCCGACCCTTGTTGAGTGGCAGGGGCGAAAACTGGTCTTTATCGGCACGGAGTCGCGGTACTTGGACGTCTTCGATCTCAGCAATTTCCTAGAGCCGGAGGACCTAGGCTCAATCCCCTCGCACTTTGCAAGTGATATAGTTTCCGCGCCAACCGCCTTCAACTGGCGCGGGCACCTGCTCATAGTTTATACGTCAGGCAATACGGGAGATGTATATGTTTTGGCGGACCCGCTGGTCGCGAAGCAGCGGGTACAATACTACCTCACTCTCGGCCCCGGCCGCACATCATCCAGCCCTGCGCCTGTCCTAGACGGGGCGGGCTTCGCGGTTGGCCTGGACCAAGGTCCAGGCGACGGCAAGCTCTATGTGTTTCGGTTCGACGACCTTTTCACCGAGCAAGACGGCCGCGTGGTTCTTAAGAGTAACCCGAGTGTTTACGCCAGAGAGGATCTGCCTTCTGGGCTCTGCGCCAGCTTCGCAGTCAGCGATGAGACCAATACCATCTATTTCGGTGATAGCCGTAGTCACGTCTATGCCTACGACGTCGCAGGCAGGCGCTTCCTCTGGCGGAACGACGCCGCGGCCGGCCTTTTCAGCAACCGCTCCCCGGCCTTAACGGAAGACCTGGTGATATTCCCGGCCGGCACCAGGGGAGCAGGCGGCAAGCTGGTGGCGGTGGACCGTGCCAGTGGCCGCACGGCCTGGGTAAAAACCTTCCAGGCCGCGGCGCAGACCGCGCCGGTCGTGCTGACGGCGCCGGGCGCGCGGGGCATCCTGGAGGGGGGAAGCAACGGGTGGCTGGCGCTCCTGGATATGACCGGGAACATGGTTCAAGCGGTGAAGATCGCCGAAACCGGCCTGCCGGACCCGTATGCCCAGGGCGTTAGCGGCGAGCTTTCCTTCGTCGGCTATGCCGGCGTGACGACCGACGCCCAAGGCGCGAAAGGGTGGTGGATACTGTCGCGGTTGGACTTCGCCGCACTGTCGATCGACCCAGGCGTCCCGCCCGGGCAGGAGGCAAAGCACGGCCAGGCCTACACCGCTACGGTTCGTTTCAAGACCGACTATGAAGCCTGGCATGATCTCCCCGGTGTGCCCGTGGACGCCGACGTCAACGGGAAGCCGGTGCAGCTCCTGGACGTCAGCGGCGGGGAACTCCCGAAGGTGACGACCGGCGGCAAGACGTTTTACCTCCTAACGCCAACGCCGGTCGGCGTGAATGAGTATGAAGTCAGGTTCAACTGGACCGCTATGGCGGGCCCGGACGGTAAAGCCGTCCTCACCGCCTGGATCAACCTGGTGCGGGGCAGGGTAACACAGGCCTGGCCGGAGGCGGACACCACCAACAACCTGGTGCAAGCCGAGGTCCAGGTCGAAGGCGTGGACCTTTACGTCACCAACTTCGGCGTGGTTACGGATCCGGTCCGGCAGTGCTACAGCACGTCGGCCTCGGTGGTGGCCGGCAACAAAAGCGACAGGCAGCTCACCACCCGGGTCAAGTTCTACGGCCCCGACGGGACGCAGACAAGACAGGTTACGTTGCCGCCGAACGGCCAGGTACCGCTGACCTTCTCGTTCGACGCACCCTGCAAAACAGGCACATACTCCCTCCGGGTGACCATTAACGAAGCCAGGGCCGTAGAGGAAATCGACTACACCAATAACGAGGCCCGGTGCACATACCGCGTAATTGGTTTGCCCGAAGGGGAGTGCAAGCGGCCGAGCGATTCCTGGACGGTGGAGTACACCTGCTACGACATCTGCTGCGACGACGAGGGCAACTGCTCGTGCTGCCAGCCGTACAAGGTTCCGGTGAGCTACAGCCAGCGCGTGAAGGTGACGGTCAATCTCGATACGGGCTTCGGTGGATGGAATAGATGGTTCGAAGGTTACCCGTGGGCTGAGCCGTTCGGGAAATACGGCAACGAGATCCGGGACAAGCACCGGACTAAAGCAGGGTACATGGTCTACCTTGATGTGACGACGGATTACTGGACCGATTGGGAGAGGAAGGTTCCAAGTTGCCCTTGCGTGTCCCGGTTCGGGGGTTCTGGTCAGGGTCCCTGTGAGGTGGAAGTACGCTTTCCGTTCGACGTGTACGCAGGCGGCCCCGAGAAGAAGCTCGTGAACCGCATCTTCCTGGTGCCGGAAAAGCCGCGCGGCTCCTGGCAGAACACCTGGAAGCTCCCGCCGTGCGAGGGGTACTTCCGTGAAAAGAATCCGGAAGCCGCCTGGTACCCGGTGTTCGTGCCAGATAAGAACACGCCGGACGGGGACTACGAGATAACCGTGATCGTCCACCCGCACGGTTTTACCGGGCTCGGGGCGGAGCCGGTCTGCCAAACCGTGAAGGTGCCGATCCGGATCCGCGGCGTGGTCTGGGACGACTTCGCTCCCGGAGTGGGTTAGCCGGAGCGGGCTAAGAGGTGGTGGCCGTGATATTTCCCGATTGGTCAGGGCAGTTGTTCTTTTGCGATCACGATCCGCGGCCGCCGGCGGCCCGCGAACTCCACGTGCGCCCCGTGGCGTACCGGGTAGCAAGGCGGTTTGTCGAGATGCACCACTACCTGGGTTATGCGCCCCTTGGGGCCAAGATTTCCCTGGGAGTTTACTACCGGGAACACCTTGTGGGTGTCATGATGTTTACCCACCCTTGCGCGCGGCTTGAGGACCAGGAGCACACTCTTGAACTTTCAAGGATGGTCCTCCTGGATCACTGCCCCCGGAACAGCGAGAGCCGGGCCCTCGGCCTGGCGGCCAGATGGGTGAAAAGGAACATGCCGGAGATCCGCAGGATGGTGGCCTACGCGGACCCGGCGCAGGGGCACCGCGGAACAATCTATCGCGCGGCCGGCTGGCGTTTCCTCGGCCCCACTGAGGGCCGGCCGTGGAGCCACTCCAGGCGGGT
>DMDP01000170.1:0-245 GCA_003445475.1 Peptococcaceae bacterium
CGTCATCGCGTTTGCCGAGAACGTCGAGGGTCAGGTTTATCTTGGCGAAAGCCCGGACCAGCAGTATGACGTACCACTCCCCCACGCAATTGCCAATCGGCCTGAGATTTTGCCGCCTGGACGGATTTGGCTTCACGACCGAAGTTGTAGGGCAATTTGCCGCGGGTACTAGATTTTCCTGCCCCCAAGTATCTATTTTGTATGGAACTTGTTCTGAGCGCCATCGCCGGTGCCGGGACGCTGGT
>DMDP01000170.1:607-4953 GCA_003445475.1 Peptococcaceae bacterium
GGGGGGGATGGGCGGCGTGGTGGCCGGGGATCTCCTGCCTGCCGCCCTGGGCTACGCCGGCCCGCCGGCGGTGCTCTTCTCGCTTACGGCGGGCATCGCCGCCGTCGCCTGGGGGGATGCGCGGCTGCGCGGTATACTTCGCCGCGGATGGGATCCTCTCTTGAAGACGGGGCTTCTCGTTGGGACGGGCATCGCGCTGCACGATTTGCCGGAGGGCCTGGCCATCGCCGCGGGTTTTGCCGCCATGCCCAAACTGGGGTTCCTTATGGTTACGGCCATCGGCCTGCACAACATTCCGGAAGGCATGGCAACGGCCGCTCCCTTGCTGGCGGCAGGTGTGAAGAAGCGGGTGGTGATGGCGGCCTGCGCCGCCCTCAGCGCGGTTACCCCCCTGGGGACGGCGGCGGGATTGGGCCTTGCCCGCACCTCCCCCTTTTGCATCGCCGCCCTCTCCGCCGCCGCCGCCGGGGCGATGCTTTACGTGGTGCTCGCCGAACTGGTCCCCCGCGCCGTCTCCCACCATTTCGGCGCCGGCACCGGTGGTCTCCTTACCGGTATCGCGCTCGTCTATCTCCTCGTGCGCATCCTGCCGTGACCTTTTTCTCCTTCCGGTGACCGACGGCCGCCGACCGACGACCGTTATTCTCCGCCCTTCAACATGAGCCACGCCCCGGCCGCCATCAAAACGGCACCCACGAGCCGGTACCAGGTAAACGGGAGCTTGTGCATCCCGAAAAGGCCCAGGTGGTCGATCAGCGCCGCGGTGAGCACCTGGCCGAGGATGATGGCCGTGGTGGCCGGCGCCACGCCCACCCTGGGAATGCTGCGCGCCACCGCGTAAATGATAAGCACGCCCAGTACGCCGCCCAGGTAGGTGTACCAGGGCGCCTGTCCGGCTTTCGCCAACCCCCCGGCACCCATTTGTAGAATGAAAAGCAGAACCGCCGCCAGCGCCAACCCCACCGCGTGTACGATGAAGGTGGCCTCGACCAGACCGAGGACCCTGCCCAGGGCGGCGTTGATCGTTCCCTGGAAGGCCATGGTTGTACCGGCCACGGCCGCCGTTAAGAGCGACAGCAGCTTGATGCCCACATTTAAACTCCTCACGCGGCAGCGTCCTGATACGTTATTTTCCGCGCCCGCCGCAGCAGGTATTCACGGCGGGTATCACAAGGGTGCCGGAAACGCCGCGGCCGTGCCTGCTCGGGACATTAACTCTGCCCTTGAAACCAGACGGTAACGTGGGCAATGATCGGGTTGGGACCCGTGTCGGTAATTTCCCCGGTTCAACATACGTGGAACAGTGGCGGGGTGTGCCGTCCCGACATAACATATATTGGCATTCAGACCGGGGTGGTTGGACGGATGGATACGCGGATAAGCCTGTGCAAGATCGAGGTCCTCATCGCCAGCCCGGTACGGCAGAAGCCGGCCATTTTGCAGGAATTCCTGTGGTCCCTGGCACAACTTGAGACTGCCGGGCTAAAAGTCGCTTACGCCTTCATTGACGACAATGACGAGGAAAGCGTTCTCCTCAAGGAATTTGCCCGGAGAAAAGACGCCGTACAAATTCTTCGCGGGGAGAGGGCCGGCACCTACCGGTGCGACGAAAACACCCACTACTGGCAGGAAGACCTTATCTGGCGCGTTGCCGCGTACAAGAACCGCTTTATCAAGATGGCGCGCGAAGGAGACTTCGACTACCTGTTTCTTGTCGATTCGGACCTGGTGCTGCACCCCAGGACCCTCGTGCACCTGGTGAGTCTCGGAAAGGACGTAGTTTCCGAGGTGTACTGGACCCGGTGGCAGCCGGGGATGCCTCCCCTTCCCCAGGTCTGGGTGAACGGCCAGTATCGCCTGTATCGTGCAGGGCGGGGCGAAGAACCGGAGGCTGCCGAAATCGCACGCCGACAAGGTGAATTTTTGGCCATGCTGCAGCGGCCGGGCACCTACAAGGTGGGCGGGCTTGGCGGCTGCACCCTGATCAGCCGGAGGGCGATTGCCCTGGGGGTCTCGTTCGGCGAGATATACAATCTGGGACTCATAGGCGAAGACCGCCACTTCTGCATTCGTGCCGCCGCCCTCGGCCTGGAGCTGTACGCCGATACCCACTACCCGCCGTACCACATATACCGGGAATCGGAGCTGGCGGGTCTCAGGGTATACAAGGAGCAATTCTTTTCCCGGTCCCAGGAGCAGGTCAACCCGGGAGAGCGACCCACGCGGGCAGGAAAAGGCAGCAGAATAACCCTGGCCATGCTGGTGAGGAACGAAGCCGGCAGGTACCTGAGAAGGGTGCTTGCCCATGCGGCGCAGTACATAGATGGCGCCGTAATTCTGGACGACGCCAGCGACGATAACACCGTGGAGGTTTGCCGGGAGGTCTTGCGCGACGTTCCCCTGGTGCTGGTTTCCAACAAGACACCGTCCTTTCATAACGAGGCCGTCCTGCGGCGACAACTCTGGAACCTGGCGATCGAAAACGACCCCGATTGGGTCCTGATCCTCGACGCCGACGAGATCTTCGAGGACCGGGCGGTGAAAGAACTCCGAGAACTCGCCGCCAACCCGGATGCCGAGGTGCTTGCTTTCCGCCTTTACGACATGTGGGACGAGACGCACTACCGCGAGGATACCTGGTGGCGCGCCCACCACTATTACCGCCCGTTTATGGTAAGATACCTGCCCGGCTTTCGTTACGAGTGGCGGGAGACTCCCCAGCACTGCGGGCGTTTTCCCAAGAACATCGCCAACCTCAGATGGGTCACCAGCCCGTTACGGGTGAAGCACCTCGGGTGGATGAAACCCGCCGACCGGCTCGCCAAGTATTACCGGTACAAGAAGCTCGATCCCGGAGGGCACTACGGGATAAGGGAGCAATACCTGTCCATTCTGGACCCTAAGCCAAACCTGGTGCCCTGGGACAATGAGTAATAACCCGGTTCAAGGCAGGGATAGAAAAATGTCCGACAAACTAACATCACGCTTCTTCGCCTGCTCCGACGCGAAAACCGATAAGCTGGTCCTGAACCTCCCCCCGACCTGGTGGAGCAGGTTCTACGAGTACCAATGGGCAAGGCAGTTCTGCGCACCTGACGACGTCGCGCTCGATGCCGGTTGCGGGATTTGCCATCCCTTCAAGTTCTACCTGGCGGACGCGTGCCGGGAGGTGCACGCGTGCGACATCGACGAAAGAATCCTGCGGCCCGGAGCAATCCTTGAAGACATCGCCCGGGATTTCGGCGCGGCGGCTGCGAAGGACTTCCCCGTAAAATACTTCGAACGCGTTCATTACGCCAGGGCGTCGCTCACATCCCTCCCGTACGCGGACGGGAAATTCGATAAAATCTACTGCATATCGGTGCTGGAACACCTGCCCCCGCACGATATCTATTTGTCCCTGCGGGAGTGCGCGCGGACCTTGAAAGACAACGGCCTGTTCGTCCTGACCTTCGACTACCCGACCATTGACCTGGCCTTTTTCAGCAGCCTGCTCCCCCGTGCCGGGCTGACCTTTGCGGGCGACGTGTCCTTTGAACTTCCGGCGAACGCGGTTTACTCGGACCTTTACCGGCTCTACTGCTTCCGGGCCGTGCTGTGCAAGAAGCGGTAAGGGCAATAGGCGCAACCCTAGGCGTTTTCGTTCTCCCGCCACCGCTTGAGGTTCGGCGCCGGATCCAGAATCGACCTGTACTGCGCCAGACTGCCGTACCTTCCCGCGGGATCGGCCCGCATATACCGCTCATACTTCTGCAGGCGGTCTTCCTCGCGCGCCCAACCAAAATGCTTTACGCGCAGGTCGGATAGCGCCGTCGGTAAAAGCGTTATATTTTTAGGAAGCCTGCCGCAGTGCAAAGGCGTCTCACGCCAGACGTACGGGAAATCAGGTTGATACCTCACCAGCAAAGGGCTGTACCGCAGGTGCGCGTTCCAGAGATCGTCTTCCCGGTAGTGGTCCATATCCCAGAAGTCGAATATGCGGAAACCATATACATCGACGTGCGACTGGTTCACCAGATGTCTGATTACGGAAACAACTCTGTCCTCAAACATTTCATCGGCATCAAGGGAGAGGATCCACTCCGGCGAGGTCCGGGCAACCAGCTCCCAGAGTTGTTTCCGCAGGCCGACCTCGTTGTCGAAGCCCGGTGACGGGTTCGAGTATATGAACAGGGGGATATCCTTCAGCACCGCGCGGCATACTTCTACCGTGTTGTCGGTGCTCGCGTCGTCAAGAATTACGGCTTCGTCTACGTAGCGCGCGGCATGGGCGAGTACCATCGGCAGGTACCGGCCGGCCTCGTTGCGCACCAGCATGGCCAGCGTTATCTTCTGGGGGCCGGGCC
>DMDP01000168.1 GCA_003445475.1 Peptococcaceae bacterium
TCCCCCCCCCTTGACCGCGTCGCCCAGCGTTTCCACCGCCACCGGCACCTGATCGTATGACTCGGTGTCCATAAAGTAATAGTTCACACCGTCGTTATAGAGATACTGCATTTCCCGCCGGTCCAGGTGCGCCCGCGGCACTTTTTCACCCGCGTTGAAGGTGCGCTCAATCACCGCTCCGGTTCGGAGGTTCTTCAGCTTGGAGCGGACAAAAGGAGAGCCCTTTCCCGGTTTCACGTGCAGGAACTCGACAACCTGCCAGACATCGCCCTCCAGCTCGATGGTAAGCCCGGTACGAAAATCGTTGGTGGAAATCAAGACGCTCGCCTCCTTAACCCGGATTACCCAACACAAAGCAGCCGGCTTTTCGGCGCTTGTGTTAATACTTCACACCCGTGCTCGCGCACCACAACAACGTCCTCGAGACGCACACCGCCGCGCCCGGGCAGGTAGATACCCGGTTCAACCGTAACCACCATGCCGGCCTCCAGCACGCCGGTCTCTTTCTTGCCCAGGCGGGGCGCCTCGTGGACCGCCAATCCCAGCCCGTGTCCCGTGCCGTGCCCGAAGCAGGCACCGTACCCGTGCTTTTCGATTACCGCACGGGCCGCCGCATCTACGGCGCAGGCTTCGATACCGGCGCGGGTGGCGGCAATGGCCGCAAGCTGGGCTTCGAGTACGACGCCGTAAACCTCCTCTTGCCACGGAAGCGGTCCCGCCGTCGCCACCGTGCGGGTGAAGTCGGAGCAGTACCCCCCGTACACGGCACCGCAGTCAATTATAACCAATTCATTATAACCAATGACCCGCTCAGACGCCAACCCGTGCGGCATGGCCGACCGGGGGCCCGACGCCACAATGGTTGGAAAGGAAATGCGTTCCGCCCCGTTACGGCGCAAGAAGACCTCGATATCCAGCGCCACATCCTGTTCCTTGCGCCCCGGCACCACCCGGCCAAGGACGAATTCGAAAGCCGCATCTACCAGCCGTACGGCTTGCCTGATTAAAGTAATCTCCGCTTCGGTTTTGACGGCCCGCAATGTATCTATGCCTGCCAGGGGCACCAATCGCACGGCATCGAGTTCTTGTTGCAGACGGTTAAACTGCCGGCAACTCAGGTGCTCGTCCTCGTACCCGAGAGCAGACCAACCGTGGTCGGCCGCCAGGGAAGCCAGGACCCGCGTCCACGATTCCTGGATCTCGACAACCGAGATATTCCGGGCCTCCTGCCGCGCCTGCTCGGTGTAGCGGGGGTCTACGAGCAAGTAGGTCTCATCGTGGCCGACCAGCAGCACCCCGGCGCTGCCGGTAAATCCACTCAGGTAGCGGCGGTTTTCCGGAGATGTAATTACCGCGGCGTCGACTTCCGCCTTGTCCATAAGAGCGCGTATGCGCCCCAGGCGCTCAGCTGCCATCCCCGGCCCTCTTTCGCGCCAGGGCTACCACCGCGCGCAGCCCCAGAAGGTAACTTTCGATGCCCAGGCCGCTAATTTGCCCCGCGGCGGCGGCGGCGATCACCGAACGCCGCCGGAAGGGTTCCCGGGCGTGGATGTTGGACAGGTGCACCTCAACGGTAGGTATGCCGATGGCTGCCACCGCGTCGCGGAGGGCAAGACTGTAATGGGTGAAGGCGCCGGGGTTAAAGACGACGCCCGCAGCCCGCCGGGCCGCCGCGTGCAGGATATTGATCAGTTCGCCCTCTTCGTTGGACTGAAAACATTCAATTTCGACCCCAAGTTCTCTTGCCAGGTCGTGCAGGCGGGCGTTGATTTCATCCAGCGTGAGTGTACCGTAAACGTCCGGCTCCCTGGTTCCCAGGAGATTTAGATTGGGGCCGTGCAGGACGAAAACGAGCATGCCACCACCACCTTCCCGCGCGTCTGGGAGACCGCTGCAAAACTCGCCTTCCGCGCCGTTGCTCGTTTTTCGCGGCCAAGCACGCGGTACTGCTTTCTTACAACGTCACAGTTCGGCAACACACTCCTAGCGCCCGCTGACCGCAATATCCCGGATGCGCACCGTGGGCGCCCCCTTGCCCCCAAACCAGCGCAGGTCGTCCGCAACACCGTCTACACGGGCCAGTAGGTCTTTGAGGTTGCCGGCTATGGCCACCCCGCGTACGGGACCTGCGATCTCCCCTTTACTGATCCATAGCCCGGCGGCGCCGACCGAAAAATCACCCGAGACGGGATTGGCCGTGTGCAGGCCCATTACTTCGGTTACATAGAACCCGTCTTCTACCTCGGCAATCAGTTCTTCGCGCCTGTTTGGTCCCGGTGCCAGGTAGAAATTGGTCATACCAACCTCCGGCGTAGATTTGAACGAGGCGCGTATGCCGTTGCCCGTAGATTTGGTTCCGCCTTTGCGCGCGGTATAAACGTTATGAACAAACCCACGCAGCACGCCACGCTCGATCAATACCGTGCGTGCCGTGGGCACACCTTCTCCGTCGAAGGGGGTCGATGCCAGCCCGCCGGCCAGCGCGCCGTCATCCACAATGGTAACCAGCGGCGAGGCTACTTCTCGCCCCTCCTTGCCCGCCAGAAAGGAGCGCCCTTTCTGCACCGCTTCGCCGGTAAGTGCCGGGGCCAGCACGCCCAGAAGCCCTGTGACTACATAAGGATCAAGGATAACCGTGGTCTTTTTACTGGGACACGGCCTGGCGCCCAGCATGCGCACCGCCCGTTCCGCGGCCTCCTGCCCGACGGCCTCGGGGTCCAGCTCCCCGTACCGCCGCCGGAAGGCAAGCGCAAAACCGGTCTGGCTTTCGCCGCCATCCTCAGCCGCAAGCGAGATAACAACACCGCATACCGCGCTCCTGTAAGAGGCCGCAATGCCAAGGGAGTTGACAATGGCCACTTCGACCTCGGCATCCTGGTAGGACGACGATTCTATCACCTTCACCCGCGGGTCGAACGCTAAGGCTGCTTGCTCCATCCGCCGGGCCAATGCCAGCTTGTCTTCCACCGGTGTGTTTTTAATTTGCTCGTCCGTAAGCTGCAATACCGGATATGCATCCGGCTCCGGCAAGGCACAATACTCGTCGGGCGCCGTTTGGGCCGCGTTGGCCAACGCCCTGGACACCGCAGTGAGAACCGCCTCGCGCGCCAGATCGGTAGTAAAGGCAAATCCGGCACGCTGCCGATCGAAAACCCTGATTCCCAGGCCCTGGTCACAAGCGGTCTTCAGCGTTTCTACCTTGCCGTGTCGAACTTCGGCTGTGACCTCATACCCCCTTACCGCGTATGCCTCGGCCAGGGTTACGTCCTTGCGGCGTGCCTCTGCCACCGCCATCTCGGCCACTGCAAGCAGATCTTCTTTCAAGAATCTTCACATCCCCCACGTGTTTCTCCTACAACCGTCTAATACGGCGTTTTTCTGGTCCGTTTGCGGCCTTCGTTCCGCCTACCACCAGTTCGGGGACCAGAAGTGTAGGTTGCGCGTCGCTGACGGGCACGCCCTGTCCGTCCTTGCCGCAGGTACCGACGGTAAAA
Organism: Peptococcaceae bacterium; assembly: GCA_003445475.1. Classification (GTDB taxonomy): domain Bacteria; phylum Bacillota; class Desulfotomaculia; order Desulfotomaculales; family UBA12532; genus UBA12532. The sequence continues at coordinate 3,495 of DMDP01000168.1, forward strand.
CCGAGATCATTCCCGACCATTTCCACGCGGCGGAGCACTTCGGGGCCGTTCCCGGTAAGGGTTGCCCCGCGCACCATCGGCCCCACCGCCCCGTCCTCGATAAGGTATCC
>DMDP01000099.1 GCA_003445475.1 Peptococcaceae bacterium
CTTTTGGGTCAGTGCACCGCGGAAACTATCGGCCCCAAGAGCCTGGCCGGCACCGGCGGGCAGGTCGACTTCGCCCGCGGCACGGCGATGGCCCCCGGCGGCAAGTTCATCGTGGCGCTCCGCTCCACCAATCCCAAGGGGCAGTCGAACATCGTGCCGCAACTGCGCCAGGGCGCCGTGGTGTCCATAGGCAAGAACGATGTCGACTACGTGGTGACCGAATACGGGGCCGCGCGCCTGCGCGGCAGGACGGTCCGCCAGCGCGCCGAAGCCCTGATCGCGCTCGCCCACCCTAAATACCGCGACGGCCTGCGCGAGGCGGCCAAGAAGCTGGGCTACACACGGTAGGCAGAAAAAAGGGGTATTGACGTTATCCCCCGCACGTGTTAGCATTGTCGCAACAAGTGATATTTTTCACAAATTTGTCACTACGGCATTCAAAAAAGAAATCCCTCCCGCCGAGCCTGGCGACAGAGCTCCGGTGTTCGCCGATCAGCTTGCCCCCTGGTCACGAACACCCGAGCGCGCAGCGGCAACCGTCAGGTTAACCGGGTCGCCTAGCAGGCTTGCGCCTGAGAGGGATCTTCGCCTTACAGGCGGCGCCATGCAAGGAGGTGATGCGCCCCCGCAAGGTCTTTTAATTTTGTCACTACAAAAATTATGGCAACTGGTAGTAGTGTAACACAGGTTTCGCGTTGTGGCAAGTGCGAACTTCTAAGCGCCCGCAATGACGATTACCGCCGGTTACCGGGTAACCCTTAAGGGGGTGCACGTCCCCCTCTTCCCGAACTTAACACAAGGGGGCTTATCACATGCCGGAAAAGAAGGTAAGGGATTTAATGATACCCATTTCCCAGTACAGCACCGTGTCCACGGAGGACACGGTGGGCGAGGCCATCGCGCTGCTTCGCAAGAGCTGCCGGCGCCGGGACGGCGGTGAGTACGAAGGCCACCGCTCGGTGCTCGTCGTGGACGGAGAACAACGCCCGGTGGGCGTCTTAACTTACCGCGAACTGATACGCGCCATCGAACCCTGGTTCCTGTACCCGTCGAAGCTCGAAGAGCGGATATCGTGGCCGGTGGAGGTCCCCGAAATCCCCTGGGAGGGGTTCTTCAGCGAGCGCACCCGTGCCGAGGCCAAAAGAAAGGTCAAGGAAATTATGCGCCCCATTAACCTGGTGACGGTTGACGCCGACGCCCCTCTCATGAAGGCGGTCCACCTGATGGTGGAACACAACGTAGGCACGTTACCCGTAATGGAAGACGGCCGGGTAATAGGCGTGATCCGCATCAACGAACTCTTCATGGAGGTAGCGGACACCCTGTTCGGCGAGACGAGGCCGCAACCGTAGCGTCCGGCCGTACCGGCAGGGTGAACAAAAACGAAACGGGAAGGTAAATGTAAAACCATGCCGCCCGTAAGGAAGGTTCTCGACCTGACACTCCCCCTGGAGGCGTGCCCGGCCGTGCGCGCGGAGGACACGCTGCAAGAGGCCGTGGCCGTCCTCCGGGCGGGGACTGGCAGAGGCCAAACGGCCCTGCTCGTCGTCGACGAGGCAGGACAACCGGTGGGTATCCTTACCCTTGAGCTCGTGCTGCACGCCTTTGAACCCGATTTCGTGGAGACATCCACCTGGAAACTGCCGGTCTTCTGGAGCACCTTTTTCGACGACAAGTGCCGGGAACAGGTGCGGCGCAAGGTGCGCGACGTAATGCAACCCCTGGAGACCGTCGCCGCTCTGGAAGCGCGCGATCCCCTGCCGAAGGCCCTGCACGCCATGGCTTCGTCCGGCCTGCCGCTGTTGCCGGTGGTCCGCGATGGACGGGTAATCGGCGTGTTGCGCATCAACGAACTCATTGAGGCCATCGGGAAGGCGATTGGATAACGTTATCGCCAGCCGTTATGACGCTTCGCCGCCGTGACGGGCCGCCTTACCCTATATTAAAAAGTGTAGGGTAAAATTATTAAAAAATACTTGACGTCATTACAGCAGCATGCTACCATCAGCGTAAGCTAAGTGATGAATTTCACAAAGTTTTGTCATTACAACTTATCCATTGGTGCCGTCGCAGGTTCTTTCTCTAGATAGAAAGCGAATGTCGTTTCGCAAATAACACCTGCGGCCACAGCGCACGAATTTTTGACACTACGCGTGTAACAATGACTTGAAAAGGAGTGGTCCCTCCCGCAGAGCCTGGTTCAGGCACCCGCGCCGGCCGGTAAAGGTTGCCCCCTGGTCGCCGGCAGCGGGGGCGCGCAGCGGTAACCACAGGTATTTTCCGGCAAGGGACGCCGGCAGCGGCCGAGAGGGTTTTTCTTTGCCCGGGTGGTTCCAGTATTTGGCAAGGTGGTGGGCGGCTTGTTCTTTCGCAAGGTCGTTACGCGGAGGCAAGGGCGTGAGTACGCCTACCTCAAGCTGATCGAAAACTACCGCGAGGGCGGCAAAATCAAGCAACGGGTTATCGCCAATCTCGGCAACATCGATCACCTCACGCCGGATAAGATTCAAGCCCTTATTGCCGGTCTTAGCAAGATCTGCGAAGCTGCCGCTACAACCGAGGGCGGTCCCCGCCGCGCGCGCATGCACGCGGCGGTCGAGCCGGCGCGCCGTGCGTGGCAGCATCTCCGTCTCGCCGAAGTAATCAACCGGCACGCTTCTCACCGCCCAAACCTCGCCGAACTCGTCGAGGCCATGGTTTTGCACCACGTCCTGCACCCCAA
>DMDP01000234.1 GCA_003445475.1 Peptococcaceae bacterium
GGTCATTTTCGGGTTGACGTCGAGGATTTGCCCGGTTTTCGGGTCGTGCACGAAGATGGCGTCGTTGGCCGCCTCGAAGATGGCGCGGTAGTCGGCCTCGGCGAGACGCAGCGCCTCCTCCTTCCGCTTGCGTTCGGTAATGTCGATGAGGGAGGCCAGGGTGCGCTTTGTTTCCGGGATGCGGGTGACGGTCAGCCAGATGTTCCTGGTCTTGCCATGGCGGTCGACCAGCCGGAACTCGTAGTGGCGCGGGGCGGCGGGGGATTGAGAGAGGCGGGCCTCGCGGTATCTAAGCATGCGCGGCAGGTCCGCGGGGGCCACAAACTCGGACCACCCTTTTCTGCCCTCGATCTCCTCGCGCGGGAGGCCGGCAAGCCGCGCGAACTCCTCGTTGCAGAGGGAGATGATGTCGTCCTCTTCGATGACGCACATCGCCGTGCCGGTGTTCTCAAAGACGGTGCGGTAAATCGGGTCGGGCGGGAGCGGAGGGCTGCCGGTTTGCCGGCTGGGGCTCACGGGCTTTCACCTCGCCTGCAAAAACTGGGCGGGCAACCCCGCCGGGGCCAGGAATGGACGACAGGTTTAAAAACTCTTCGACACAACCCGGAGAGGTTCCTGCCGGCCGCCGGGGAAACGGAACCCCCACCATGCAGGCCAAAGTCTTTCTGATTCGGCCTGTTTATGGTAAGATGAGCGTAGGATGACAAGTTAAGTTATTATCTGCTTTATCGGGAGAGATGCTACGATGGCCGCAGCCGTTCTCTTGGCCGCAGTAGGCTGTGCCGACCTCCAGGCCGCCTACGCGGCGGTCCGGGCCCATGGACTGGCGGTGTTCGGCACCATGGACGGCGCCAAGCTCGAGCAGCTAAAAGCGGCGCCGGCCGCCCAACCCATAACCGTTTACCTGTACGCGCCGACCTGAGGGCTCCCCCACCAGGTGGTTGCCGTGGGCAACCTGGCCGCCGTCTGGACGGACATTCCGGACGACCGGGATCTGGCCGCGATCAGGGAAGCCTTCCGGCAGGTGTTCGGGCATGGCTGGGACGAGGTCCTGGTTAGCGGCGACCCGCTGGCCCTGTACGCCTTCTGGGACGGGTACCTCGGCTTAACCGATTTGCGCCCCCATGCAGGGCCGGCCGTGGCGGAGTTAAAGCAGAAAAACCGTGGCACGCAGGTTTTCGACATTGTGCTGGGTTAGCCGCCGTCCCCCGCTAACGCCTTAGTGTGGCCACCAGGCGTTTGGGCTTGAGCAAAAGGTCGAGCGCATCGTTTATTTCCCGGACCACGATATCGGCCGCCTGCAGGGCTTCCACCGCCGCCCCTTCCGGCCCGACCACCAGGATCCCCAGCGCCGCCCGCCGGAGCATCGGGGCATCGTTCGCGCCGTTCCCGATGGCCGCCGTGCTCCCGGCCCCCAGCTTTTCCACGTAGGACGCTTTCTCCGGCCCGGTGACCGGTTCGCGGAGGACGACGACCTTTCCCCCTACATCCCGGCACGCCTCCTGTGCGGTGCCGAAGGTGTCGGCGGTGAGCACGTGCACGCTGAGATCGCCGGCCAGGGCCCGCAGCCGCTCGGCCACGCCGGGCAAAATCCGGCCGTCGCAGGCCAAGGTACCGTTGAAATCGAGCACCACATGGGCGAGCCCCAGTTCCCCGCGCCCCGGGATGTTGGCGCGCAGCATCTCGCGGCCACCTCCGAACTTAAGCGGGTTTCTTTATTATATCTTCCTTTGGGTCACGCGGAAAACAGGTCAAACTTCCGGAAGCACAGGTAACGGTCGGCTATGTGCAGCAGCGGCTTCCGCGCCAGCGAAAAATTTTCGGCCAGCGTCATCAGGACCGGGTCGGGTTCTGCCCGATCTTTCTGCCGGTGTCGGGCCGCCAGACGGTAAAACTTGCGCCCCTCTTCCACGTAGTCGTCCACGTCGCGGAGCTTCCTCGAAAACCACGCCGCCCCGCGGCTCTTCGCGAAAGCGTAACGAAATTCCCGCTCGATGTACTCCGGGAAAACCGAGGTCAGGAAGAGGCAAACGTCGCCTATCCGCCGGTAAAAGGGAGCACGGTAATCTTTGTCAACCAACCGGGCGAGGTCGTAAAGGTCGTCGATACTCAAGTCCGAGTACCGGCGCCTGTAAGACCTGCCGCCTATCCTGTAGTACACGGTGGCCGTCTGCGTCCTGGTAAAGGATGCCAGCATCTGGGCCAGATAGGTCCGCACCTGCTCCTGCGCCAGCAACTCACCGACCTGCAGCCCGTCAAACACCGGCACCGTTCGGTTAATGGCGGCCTTTTCGTAGGTGTACTTTCTTTCCTGCAATTCGCGTTTGGCCTGGCGCAGGAGGATTTCAAACAGCAGGTAAGGCGAAATGCTCAGGAAACTCTCTTCCTCATTCATAACCCGCTGAAAAAGCTTGGGGTCGTCGAGCATAATGTCGATCAGGTCCGGCTTATCCTGGACGATCTCGCGGATGTTGTCGTAATCCCTGCGCCTGGTGGCTACCGTCCGGATCACAAAGTCCAGGTCGGCGCGTGAAAGCCTGGCCGGCATGCGCGACCACTCCCGCAACTCGGCGTTTCGGTCCTTACCCTAAGATTACTACAAGAGCCGCACCGGGAGGAACATGTGGACGGCTGGTAAAGGCAAGCGCCCCCGCACCCCGTGCGGATTCGCGGGGGCGCCTTTGCCGGCTACACCCGGAACCGCTCGACGAGACCCTGCAGCTCCCCGGCCATCCTGTTCAGGGCTTCCGTGGACGAGGCGAGTTCCTGCGTGGCCGCCGTCGATTCCTCGGTCGTGCCCGCGATGTTCTGGACGGCCTGCGACACCTCCCCGATCTGCCGGGCCATCTCCTGCACCCGGTCGGTCAGGCCCTTGACGTCGGCGATTATGCGGCCGAACAATTCGTCTACCGACTTTACGAGGGTGACGCCCTGCCCGACCTCCTTCAAACCGCGCTCCATGGCCTCGCCCGCGCGCGCCGTCTCCGCCTGGACGCGGGCGATGATCCCCTGGATCTCCCTGGCGGCCGCCGCCGACTGCTCCGCCAGCTTGCGCACCTCCTCGGCCACGACGGCGAAGCCCCGGCCCTGCTCGCCGGCCCGGGCGGCTTCGATGGCCGCGTTCAAGGCGAGCAGGTTCGTCTGGTCGGCGATGTTGGTGATCGCGTCCACGATGGAGCCGATCTGGGCGGAGGCCTCCGTCAGTTCCTTAACCACGCCGGCCACGTCCTGGGAGGCCTTGTTGATGCTC
>DMDP01000193.1 GCA_003445475.1 Peptococcaceae bacterium
TTCGACCAGTCCCTCTCCCCGGAGAGCAGGGACCTCCTGGACGCTTTCAGCGCCTCCGGGTACTTCGATATAGTCTACCCGGCCAAGGGTTACGCCGACATCACGAAAATGATCGACAGCGGCAGGGTGAAGGTGGGCATCATCATCCCGCCGGATTTCGCGGAGAAACTGAAGAGGGGCGAGACGGCGCCGGTCCAGGTACTGGTGGACGCGAGCGACAGCATGGTGTCGAACTCGGCCATCGCCACGGCCAATTCCATAGGGCTCCTGAAATCACAGAAAATCATCATGCAGAAGGCCCAGGTGCATAATGTCCCCTACGACATCAGGGTGCGGCCCTGGTACAACCCCGACGGGGTCACCGCCTACTACATGGTGCCGGCCATCCTGGGCATCATCGTCACCATGACCATGGTGATGATGACCTCCATGGCCATCGTCCGCGAGCGGGAGCGGGGTACCCTGGAGCAGTTGCTGGTCACGCCCGTCCGCCCCTTCGAGCTGATGATCGGAAAGATCGTCCCGTACATCGTCCTGGGCTATGTGCAGATCACCGTGGCCCTCCTGGTGGGCGTCGCGGTGTTCCGGGTGCCCATTCGGGGGAGCCTGGCGGAGCTGTACCTCCTGACCCTGTTTTTCATCACCGCCTCCTTGGGCCTCGGTATTTTCATTTCGAACGTCGTCAGGACCCAGATGCAGGCCCTTCAGATGTCGTTCTTCATCATGCTGCCCAGCATCCTCCTGTCCGGCTTCCTGTTTCCCAGGGAAGCCATGCCCAGAATCATCTATTACCTCGGCGACCTGATCCCCCTGACCTTTTACCTGACCATCATCCGGGGAATTATGCTGAAGGGGATCGGTTTTGCCTACGTGGCCCCTCAGGTTACGGCCTTGCTGGTCTTTTCCGTAATCATGCTGACCGCAAGCATTTTGAAGTTCAAAAAGAAAATTGCGTAGGCGGTGAAGCAGGTGGACTACAGGCGGAGGATAGCCACCGCATTTAAGGAGTTGGCCGTGGCGCGCGGGCTGCACGGCGTCACCATGGACGAACTGGCGGCGCACGCCGGGCTCAGCAAGAAGACGATCTACCGCCATTTTAGGAGCAAGGAAGAAATAGTGGCCCTGCTGGTGGAGGAGCTTCTGCAATCCGTGGCAACGAGGGTTCAACAGGCGCTGGCCCTTTCGGACAGCCCGGTCGACAGGGTGGCCCATTTGATAGAAACAGTAGTCCGGGACGTCAAGCCTCTCGCACCGCTGCTGCTGCACGACCTGCAGAAGTATTATCCCCACCTCTGGGAGAAAATAGAGCGGTTCCGCGCCGAAAAAATCCAGCGCACCTTTGAAGACCTGCTGCGGGAAGACCCACAGGGTTGCTTCCGGCCGGTGAACCCCAAGATTTTCACCGCCGCCTTGATAGCGAGTGTCAGGGCCGTGGTGAACCCGGCCTTCATCATGGAAAACAATCTCTCTCCGGAAGAAACGGTGCGCTCCCTTTTTGCCATCTTCATGTACGGCGTCGTAGCCGACCGGTAGGGCCGGCCCCCGTGCCGCTTCGGAAATCGGTGCAGGCCGGCACTGGCCCTCCTGCACGCCTCTGCGGCCGGCGCCGTCCATCTCGTGGTCCCGCCGCTCCTTTTCATCTCCCGGTATGCACCTTCCGTGTAAGGCGGGCAGCCGCGGCCGGTAAAAGAGCCAGGCCTCCCGCCACCGCCGCCGTCGCCGCCGCAAAGCGCCACCACACCACGGCGAAGGGGCACTCCCACGGGGAGAGCAAGCGGGTGGTCCACACGTCCCCCGGCGGGTTGTAGCGGCTCTGGTCCTGCAGCACAAACCAGAAAGGCTTCCCCAGCCGCACCGCGCGCAGTTCTTCCGCCCCCGTCCCCGCCGCGACCGGCAGGAAGAGCGTCGCCAGCACGATTCCGGCTGCGGCGAGTAGCAAACCTATCCCCAGCACCACCTTCTTCTTCACCGGGTGAGTACCCCCTTAAGGGCTCAAGTGCTGCAGGGGCAGAAGCGCGGCAAACCCAACAGGGCGGCCGCGCCGGCTACGGTGGTGCCGTAAAAGATCGCCGGGCACGGGGCCTCAAGCCATCCGGTGATCGTGCCGTTGGCCAGGGTGCTCCCGGTGACCAGCAAGACGTCTGCCCAGCGCCGGATCGCCCCCGTGTCCCCGCGACCGTCCTCGATCATCACCCCGGCCCGCTCGCGGCCGATGTTCTCCGGGTCGAGGTCCAGCACGCGCACCGGGAAATGTCCGGCACAGGCCTCCACCAGGGCCGGCTGCAGCCCGACGAAACCCACCCGCGGCGCGCCGAAGCGCGCCTTCAAATACTTGACCAGCTCACCGGCGCAACGATGCGGCCCCTCGTCGCGACAGTGCACCGTTCCCGTGGTCCTTCCCAGGTAACGCAGCAGGGCGTTGAGCGCGGCTATGAATATGGCACGCGTGTAATTGTCACCCAGGGAAAGATTGAAAACCTCCTCCAGGGTACCCGAGAAATGCCCCGGCCGGTCGGTGAAGGCCTGGCCGCGCGCACCCTGAAACCGCGCCTCTACCAGGCTTTCTTTCCCTCTCTGGAGAGGAAAGTCCGCCCTCCCCGGATCACCGATTGCCTCCTGGGGCGTGAGCACCCGGGCGCGAACCTCGACCGGTGAAGCAAGCAATCCCTCTCCCTCGGCCAGTTCCATCGCCCGCCGGCGCAACACGGCATAGATATCCAACCTTTCTCATCCTCCTCAGGAACTCAACATCTTATAAGATTAAGAAAAAGGGGCTACCACTTCCGTCCGCCCTCCAGCAGCGGCAGCGCCCGGATCACCGCGGCGGCGAGTTCCTCCCAGGTCACCGGCTCGTCCGGCCGGAACCTTGCGGTGCCGTCGCCCCGCATGAACCCGAGCCCGTAGGCCAGCCCGATGTAGTTCTGTTCCCGCCCGGAGAGGGCCGCCGTGTCGGCA
>DMDP01000205.1:0-2504 GCA_003445475.1 Peptococcaceae bacterium
TTCTGGCGGGGCTCTTCCTGTTCCGTCCCGAGCCGCTGCCGGACAATCCGTTCTTCCTTATCCATTTCCTGCTGGTACAGATACTGATGATCATCTTTCCGTTCTCCAAGCTGATGCATCCGCTCGGGATGCTCTGGAGCCGCTGGGTGATGAACCGTCCGTACACGGAGCCGGCCATGGGTATTCCCGGCGCGAAAATCGTGCCACCGGCGGGCGTTATGTACGAGGACAGTGGGCGCACCATTCGGGTGGAGCACTGGCCCCGGTTCCCGGTGAAGGGGGTGTAGATGAGTGGGGAAGCGCGGACCAACACCTGAAGGATTTCGTAGAATCCCGACCTGGGAAGTAGCCAAGCAGCCGGCGGAAAGACCAAAGAAACCCGCGACGCCGAAGCTGGCCTCACAGAAAACCCTGCACGGACTCGGGCTGGTGCAGGTGCCGGATGAAGAGAAGGTGCGGGTGGCCATCGAGCGCCTGGGTGAGCAGATCAGGCAAAGGCGTTCCTACATGATGGCCATGGAGACCTGCGTAAAGTGTGGCCTCTGCATGGAAAACTGCCACACCTTCTTGGGCACGCGCGATCCGGATGACTCGCCGGTCGGCCGGGCCGACCTCATCCGCAAGGTGTGGAAGCGGTACTTCACCGTGCAGGGGCGCCTGTTCGGCAAGCTGGTGGGTGCGGAAGATTTAACGCTTGAGACGATCAACAAGTGGCTGGCCTATTTCTACCACTGCACCGAATGCCGGCGGTGCGGCCACGTCTGCCCGTTCGGAATCGACACGTGCGAGATCACCATGCTCGGGCGCCAGGTTCTGTACTGGCTGGGCATGGTGCCGGCGCTGCACGCGGACTCCGACTGGGCCATCCACCGGCTGGGGAATAACATGGCCCTCACCAAGTCCGGCGCCGTCGACACGGTGGAATTTCTCATGGACGAGATCGAGGAGGAGCGCGGTTTCCGGCCGGAATTCCCGGTCGACAAGCCCGACTCGGACATCGTCTACGTGCCGTCGTCGGCCGACTTCATGCTGAACCCGGACACCCTCAAAGGGGCGGCACTGTTCTTTGATTACATCGGCGCCAACTGGACCATCACCAGCCGCATGATCGAGGCCGGCAACTTCGGCTACCTGAGCGACCAGTACCGCACCCAGCGCGAGCTGGTGACGCGCCTGCTGGAGAGCGCGCAGCAACTGGGGGCGAAGAAGATCGTGTGGGGCGAGTGCGGCCACGGGTGGCGCGCCGCCAAACAGTACATCCGGACCATGGCCGACGTCAACCCGGTGTGGCACATCCCCATCGTCCACATCCACGACGAAATCGCGTCTTACATCGTGACCAACCAGCTTGAGCTTGACCCGTCGCGCATCACGCAGCCCGTGACGCTGCACGACCCGTGCAACTACGCGCGCGCCTGCGGGCACGTCGAGAACATGCGGATCATCATGCGGGCCTGTGTCTCCGATTTCCGCGAGATGTACCCGAACGGCGAAAAGAACTTCTGCTGCGGCGGCGGTTCGGGCGTCCTGTTTGATGACGAGGAGATGTACCCGATGCGGATCAAGTTCTCCCAGAAGAAGGCGGAGCAGATCCGCGAAACGGGAGTGGGCGACGGTCCCGAGCCGGGTATCCTGTGCGCGCCGTGCTCCATCTGCAAGGCGCAGTTCTACCCGATGGTGGAGGAGCACGAGCTCAACGTGGAGGTGAAGGGCCTCATCGACCTGGTCGGCAAGGCGCTGGTCTTCCGCGGAAAAGAGCGCACCAACAACGCAAACAAGCATTAAGGTACCAGGGCGTTAGCGGCGGGATAAACCTGCCGTGGGCATACTTTAAGTAAGCAAAGGAGGGTAAACACGCATGCCGTTCATCGAGGTTGCGGGCAAGAAGCTTGAGGTTGACGAGGACGGGTTCATCCAGGATCCGTCGCAGTGGGACGAGGAAGTAGCCAAGTACCTGGCTAAGGTGGAGCAGGTCGACGAACTGACCGAGGATCACTGGAAGGTGGTGCTGTACCTGAAGGACTACTACGAGAAACACGGTATCGCGCCCATGATCCGGAAGCTGTGTAAGGACACCGGGTTCTCGCTGAAGCAGATCTACGAGCTCTTCCCGACCGGCCCTGCGAAGGGCGCCTGCAAGATCGCCGGGCTCCCGAAGCCGACGGGCTGCGTGTAAAGAGGGAGAGTGCTGTACAAGCTTTAACCCGGGGACGCGCCCCGGGTTAAATTTTGGGAAAGCGGGGATCGCCTGATGGACACGGTGCCGCGCGTAGTCGTCAGCGCCGTTCAGGGACGCTCCGGCAAAACGACGGCCACGGCGGCCATCCTTGCCGGTATGGCGCGCCGCGGTCTAACGGTGCAGGCATTCAAGAAGGGACCGGACTTCATCGACCCCGGCTGGCTGGGGCGCGTCGCGGGGCGCCCGTGCCGGAACCTCGACCCGTTCATGATGGACGCAACCACCATCGCCGCCTCCTTCGCCCGCCACACCGGCGGCGCCGACG
>DMDP01000205.1:2804-3551 GCA_003445475.1 Peptococcaceae bacterium
CGAAGGGGCCATGGGCCTCTTCGACGGCGTCGACCTGGCCGGCAGCGGCAGCACGGCCCAGCTGGCGAAAATACTGGGAGCGCCCGTGGTCCTGGTGATCAACGCCGCGCGCATGACCCGCAGCGCCGCCGCCGTGGTCCTGGGGTGCCGCCAGATGGACGGGGATCTCAACCTGGCCGGCGTCATTTTCAACAACGTGGCCCGCCCGCGCCACGCGGACATGCTGCGGCGGGCGGTGGAACACTATGCCGGCGTGCGGGTCCTGGGTACCATTCCGAAAAAGCGGGCCTTCGACATTCCGGACCGGCACCTCGGACTCGTGCCGGCCGGGGAGGACGAGCGTCTGCACGCGGCGCTGGACGCGCTGGCGGCGGAGGCCGAAAGGAACCTGGACCTGGACGGTATCCTGGCCGTCGCCGCGCGGGCCTCGCCGCTGGCCGTGCCGGACCGGCCGCTGTACCCGCCGCCGGTGCCCGGGGCCTGCGTCACCATCGGCGTGTTCCGCGACCGCGCCTTTTCCTTCTATTACCCCGAAAACCTGGAGGCCCTGGAGGCGGCCGGCGCCCGCCTGCGTTACATCGACGCCCTGGGGGACGGGCTGCCCCCGGTGGACGCCCTTTACATCGGCGGCGGCTTTCCCGAGGTGCTGGCGGCGGGACTGGAGGCCAACCGGCCCCTGCGCGATGCCGTGAGGCGCGCGGGGGCCCCGGGCCTTCCCGTCTACGCCGAGGGCGGGGGCCTCCTGTA
>DMDP01000046.1 GCA_003445475.1 Peptococcaceae bacterium
ATCTATCGCGATCGAACGGGTAGGCGAAAGGGATGATCTTCAACCCTGTCAGAGCGAGCGTTTCCATAAGGGCATGGGTGTTGCTGCAATCTCCCTGCGTTACGGCAATGACGGTCTTTATCTCGGAGTGGGCCAGCACCACTCCGTAAATGCCCTTGATCCAGGCACAAATATTGCGGGGATAACCCGCCCTTTCGGCCTCTTCGACCAAGCCGCGCGGATCTTGACTTGTTATAAAGAGGTTGTTGAGGTCGACCGGGGTCCAGCCGGCTGCGTAAATCACTTCTACGGGTATGGTCGTGGTTATGCCTACTTTGGGCATTTCGTTACGCCTCCAGGAGGCAGACCTGGCGTACAAGCGGAAGTTCGCGGTTTGTAAAGTTTTTTGCCAGCGCGGCAAATTGCACCGCGTCGCCGCTGACAAAAAAGCGGTGAGACGGATTCGACGGGGAATTTTCCAGTATCCCCCGCCGTTCCATATCCTGCCTCGCTGCTGCTACCGTTGCCGTCGCGGGGTCTACAAGCGCAATGTCGGGGCCGAGAATCTTTTTGATTAAGGGAATAAAAAAAGGGTAATGCGTGCACCCGAGAAGCAGGGTGTCGATACCGGCCGCCTGGAGCGGCGCCAGGTAAGTCCTTAAGGCTGCTTCGGCTTCGGGCGTTGCCACCTTGCCGGCTTCGACCAGCGGCACCAGGAGAGGCGCCGCCTGACAGTAAACACGCACTCCCGGGCAGGCGGCCTGTATAGCCCGCCGGTAAGCCCCGCTGCGGACGGTAGCCTCGGTGGCGATGACCCCGATACGCCTGTTTTTCGTAACGCGCGCTGCCGCCGCGGCGCCCGGTTCGACAAGACCAATCATAGGAACCCGGTAACGCCGCCGCATGATGCCAAGGGAAACCGAAGAACTGGTATTGCAAGCAAAGATTATATATTTGGCCCCCTGGGCAACCAGGAAACCGAGAATCGCGTGCGCAAAGCCTATAAGCTCTTGTTCCGTCTTGCTCCCGTAGGGAACGTGGGCCGTATCGCCAAAGTAAATAACCTCTTCGCCCGGTATCTGGCGGAAGACTTCCTCCGCCACGGTCAACCCTCCCAAGCCCGAATCGAAGAGGCCGATGGCGCGCGCCTTTTTCAAAAATAAACCCTCCCTAAATAACCCTGCGGCGTTCCCTTCACCAAATCTTAAGGCGCACCGGGTTAGTTAATGCCTTACTTTTTACGGCAAGCGGGAAATGTAACGGTAAAACAGGTGCCTCCTCCTTCCTGGCTCCACACCTCCAGCTTCCCACCGTGTTGCCGAACTATCTGCTGGCAGATGGCCAAACCCAATCCGGTTCCTTCCCGCTTGGTAGTAAAAAACAGGTCTCCGAGATGGGGTATATGGTCCGCCGGTATACCGTAACCTGTATCCGCCACCTCCAGCACAACCGCGTTCTCCTCCCGCAGAAAAAGCGTGCGCAGCCACAGGTTGCCCCCTTCAGGCATTGCCTGCAGGGCGTTGTGTACCAGGTTGAGAATTAACTGTTTCATTTGTTCTGTATCGGCTACCACCAGGGGCAGTCCTCTGGCACATTCGGCCGTTACCTCTATTTTACGTAAATAGGCCTCGTTTTCAATCAACCCGAGTAATTCGCCTATTACTTTGTTAAGGGATAATTCTTTGACCACGGGCTCCTGGGGCTTGGCGAGGTAAAGGAAATTCTTGAGGATGCCACTCATGCGGTCGATCTCGCTCAGAATTACATCGAGATACTGCCGATCTGCATCACTCGGCGCCTTCTTTTCTACTAACAGTTGGATGAACCCGCGGATACTGGTCAGGGGGTTCTTGATTTCATGAATAAGGCCTGCCGCCAGCTGGCCCATCGTGACCAGTTTTTCGATCTGTTGAATACCGGCCCCCGGGCCCCGCCCTGCCACCGGCATCCCGGCCATTTGCGGTCCGGCGCCCATCTGGACGTATACTTCGTAAGCCAGATTATAGCGGTATGATACATCCCGGCCGATAAAGCCCGCGCACGCTTTAACGAGATCACGCGCGGCGCTTATTCTTTCGCCGCTTCTGGCCCGTATTCCGGCCAATACCCTTACCGCTTCGCTTGCGCTTGCCGGTACGATTTCATCAAGCGCCGCAACAAGCACACCCAGAGGGAACCTGACATCTCTAAACTCGAGAAATACCGGCCAGGCGTGGAGCAACAGCCCACCGGGACACCTCCAGTCGACCGGTTGCCCTTCCGTCAACGCCTGTATCACGGCGAGCCACTGTGCATTGCGGCACGCGGAAAAACCCTCCGATTTTCCATGGGGACAAGCGGGAAAACTTGCCGCCGTCAGTTCGATGCATTCCGCCTCGGCATCCCCCTGCCACGGAGACTTTGGCCCGGCGGGAACAAAGGCAACACTACAACCGGCCACCGCAGCCAGACCCTGGCAAAGTCGCCGCACAAGTTCGTATTCAACCACGTGCCGGCACCTGATTTTTGAAGGGGGGAGAAAACCGCGCGAACCGGTGAGCTTCTTGATGGAAGGGTCAACGCCCACAAAGGCACTTATCACGCTGCTAGACGTGTTGGCCGCCTGTATCTCCCGCAAGATTCTTATGCGGGCGAGGGCATCATCCGTGTTTGCCGGATTTACGAACTCATCTATTTCCTCGGGAATTTCCGTCAGGCACAACAATTCATCGGTGGCAACGGCGATATACACGTTGGCGGCAATTTCCTTTATTTTCCGGCACAACATCCAGCCGTTTGCCGCAGCTTCTCGCCGGGGCAGAACCGCGACCGCTACGTTGCCGGTTCCAAGACACTGCAGTAACTGATCCGTACTGTTGACAGCAACAACATCGCCGCCTCCCTGCATAACCTCCAGCCAGAGATCTTCGCCGCTCCCCGGATAAATGAGGGTCATACCCGGCAAAACGGGATCCCTCCTCAGGAAATGTGCTTTCCAGATCATGTTGTGTCCTTATATTTCGTTAGTCGGCTGGCATGTCCTGCTAATTAACTCCTGCAAAGTAACTTATTATCCCCTGAGCAATCGCCTTCGCCGCCTGTTTCTGAAACCATTCCTGGCCCAAAAGGTTTTCTTCCTCCGGATTGGAAAGGAAAGCAATTTCCACCAGGACGGAAGGCATTGCGGATGTCCGCAGGACCGCGAATTTCGCCTGGTACAAGCCCAGGTCGGGCCGTCCGGTCGCGGCGACGAGCGCATCCTGGATGCATTCCGCTAATTGCCTGCGCTGCTCGGCCTGTGGCCCCAGGACCGGGTCATCGGCGGGAGCATAATAGTAAGTACTGACCCCCTGCTTCGAAGGATCCGGATTGCTGTTTGAGTGGATACTGACAAAGACGGTGGCCTCTTCCCCGTTGGCGATCTCCGTGCGTTCGTAAAGATCCAGGTCGTAGTCGGCGTCGCGCGTGAGAACCACTTCAAATCCCTGCTCCCGCAGCAACCGAGCACATTCCAGGGCAACGGCGAGATTAACGTCCTTTTCCCTGATCCCTGCCCGACCGATGGCCCCGGGATCCGACCCGCCGTGCCCCGGATCCAGGACTATCTTACCGTCGCGGCGTGTTGCGTCGACGGCAAGCAATTGTACCTCGAGTGTTTGCCCGTCGTCCTTCAAGGTATCCCGGTAACGAACGGCGTGACGGCTCGTCCCCAGGTCGCACGCAACCCGTGCCACCATCGGGTCGCGCTGGAACCAGCCGGTACGGATATCGGTTACCAGCGGCGACGACAGCGTACCCCCCGGTGGCAAGTCGCCGTCCGGCAGACCGGTAAGATCGATCACCAGACGGTCAGGATTGCCCAGGGTAAGAATCTTGTAAGACACGGGTACCGGCGTCCGTATCTGCAAGACGACCTTGCCTTCCCCGGTTTCCGCGGCCAGCTCAAAAACCGGCCGGCCGCTGCCCCGCTGCGGGGGAGGCGCAGGCACCGGAACAGTCTTTACTTTTACCAACCACCCCGCGATCCAGGATGTCTTTCCCCCGGCATAGGCTATCTTGTACCAGTCCCCGCTTTTTCCCAGTACCTCCAGTTCCGCGCCCCGGGTGGTTCTCGCGGTGATCTGGTAGTTCGTTCCCGGCCCGCTGCGCAGGTTCACCACGTCGCCCTGGACAACGGCAACCTGCTTCCCCACCGATGGGTTCGTTGGCGTAGACGGCGATTGCGCCGGCGGCTTGTACGCCCCCGTGTTTTCGACCTTAACGAGCCAGCCGGCAATCCACGAGGTTTTTCCCCCGGCGTAGACTATCTTGTACCAGCTCCCGCTCTTCCCCAATACCTCGAGCCTGGTACCCCGGGTGACCTGCCCCGTAACCTGGTAGTTCGTTCCCGGCCCGCTACGCAGGTTCACCACGTCGCCCTGGACAACGGCAACCT
>DMDP01000136.1 GCA_003445475.1 Peptococcaceae bacterium
GAGGATGTTAGGAACGCCGGGGCAAAGCCCGGCCCCCCCACCACCCGCCGCGACCCCGTGAAAACCCCGTACATGGACCAGGAATTCCTTTCCCCCGCCGTTCTCTCCGGCCTGCAGGACAGCGACATTGCCCGTGTAACCATCGAGTTCACCCAGCGGGAAATCGCCTACCGCGCTTCCCTGGCGGCGGGAGCGCGGCTCATGCAGACCACACTTATCGACTTTCTACGGTAATAAATAGGGGGTGCCGGCGATGAAGATCGGGGCCGGTGGCCTTCAGTCCCTCGCCGCACACGACGCCATCGCCACAAGGAAAATCGATCCCACCCAGGTGCGCCCCTTAACGGAAGAAGACGTGCGCCTCCTCGGCACTACCAAGAATGCCTTTGAGCAGCTTGTGCGGTTCGTGGAGCAATTGAACCAGCTTGCGGCTGCCTACAATTATCCCTTTCGTTTCCGCGTCCGGGAAGAAGAGAAAGAAAAACCCAGGGTAGAAGTGGAGGACCGCAAAAGCAGAAAGCGTCGCTTTCTGGAACCGGAAGAGTTCGAAAAGGTACTGGACGAACTCAAGCGTGGTGCCGGCTGGAGCCTGGACGCGGAGGCGTAACACTTACTTCTTGTAATCGAACACCACTCCGGTGCCCGGACCCGGCACCCGGAGGTAGGTCAGGGCCTTCTTCCCCTCCCTGACCTGGCGAAGCAAACCGGCCAGGTCCTTTTGGTGCGCCTCGAGGGCGTCCGCGATCTGTACATCGAGCTTCCGGATTTGCCCCAACAAAGAGCGTATCTCCTCCCGTTCCCGGGGCGCAACTGCCGGGCCGAGCCCGTCTAAGGCCTTTGCAACCTTTTCCCGGCTTGCGAGGAGGTCGGCCAGTGCCCGCAACCCCGCCTCGTACTCTTCTGTGTTGCCCGGCTCCGGTGAGGGGATACCCTGCACGATGGCCAGTATCTTGCGGGTTGTTTCCAGCATCTCGCGAAAAAGCGCCGGACGATTGGCCATTATTCACCTTTATCCTCGGTTTGGGCCCCACCGTCCAGGGCCTCCCGCCAGGTGTCGCGCAACTGCTCGATAAGCCCGATCGCCTCACCAAGTGGCGCGGTGTCCTTCTTAGCATTGGCTTCCACTAAGCGAGTATGGATGAAGTCGTACAACGCGGCCAGATTCCGGCCCACCTCGATCTCCGGGTTAACCGTGGCCGCAAGGTACTCCACGATATCCTGCGCGCGAACAATTGCCGCGTGTGCTGCGGCCGGGTTTCGTGCGGCGATATGCCCGGCGGCCTCGCGCGCGAAACGCGCCGCCCCCTCGAAAAGCATCAGTGCCAGCCGCCCCTGGTCGGCGGTCAGCACCGCGTTCTCGCGGTATTGCTGGTACGGGTTTGGTCCCTGCATCGTTGTTACCCTCCTCTTACTGTACTCCGTACATGCCGGCCTGCTGCATCAGCCACATGCTCTGGCTATTGAACTGGGCGATCATCTGCTCCATCGCCGTAAATTGGCGCCAGTAGCGGTCTTCAAGCTGCTGCAGCCGCTCCTCGGTAACGGCAATGCGTTCGTCCAGCTCCCGGATGGTCCGGCTGATGTAGCTGTTGTCATAAAGGGAGAAGGAACTCGGGTTGCCCGCCTGGGCGGTGATCCGGTCAATGGCCCGGTTTACTTCGTCGTAGAGCCTCACGCCGAGACCCTGTTCGTCGTAAGTGGTTCCGCCGGCCGTAAAAAGGTTCATTACCCCTTCGGGGTCCTCATTTATCGCCTCGCGCAGTTTCGTCTCGTCGATGTAAAGTTTGCCGCCTTCCCAGTACTGTCCGGTGGAAATACCGATATCGAAGATGGAGTCGTAGCTGCTGGTGAGCCCACTCACGGTTGTGGTAAGCGCGCGCCGCAGCCGGTACACCGTGTCGCTCAAAATAGCGTCGTTCCGCAGAAGCCCGCTTCTGGCTTTCTCTTCCCACTGCTGAATTTCCCAGTCCGACAACTGCTCCCTCTGCTCGTCGGTCAAAGGCTGGTAATCCGCGTAGCGCGGCTCGTTGAGTTCGGCGTTGATGGCACCGATGAGAGTATTAAACTGCTCCACAAAGGACTTGACTGTATCAAAAATTTTGTCCGTATCGGTAGCTACGGTTATGAGCACCGGTGATGCTGTGGTTTTCTTCAAGGTGAAGGTGACGTTGTTCAAGGTGAACGTGTTTTCGTGTTGCTTTATCCCTGTGAGGCCGTTAATGGTCAGTTCGGCATCGGTCCCGGTGAAGGTTTCGGTATTGTCCCCGGGATTGGAAAAGTAGGCAGAAAACTTCAAATAATCGAGGAGAAACCAGTTTGTGTCCTGCAGAGTGAATTTGTTCTCGTTGTAGTTACCGGTCTTGGTCGTAGAAATTACTACTTTGCCGGTGCTCTCTTCAAAAAAGGCCGTAAGTCTGCCTGATGTTTGGGTGCCGATCTTTGCCAACAACTGATTGAGGGTTTCGTCCGGGTTTACGTTGATGGTGATCGTCGCGTCCACCGAACCGTCGGCCTTGTACGTGATGATGTCAAAGGAGGTAGCGGCCGATAGCCCGAAAGACTTGGTAGTGTCGGACATTTCGGCGTCCGGGTCGAAATCGGGATAACTCGCGTACAGACTTTCACTGCTCCACAGGCTGCCGACCTTCGCCAGGCTTGTAACTGTAATCTCGTACGTTCCCGTCACTGCGCTTCCGCCCGGAGTGGCGGTGACCGCCGTCTCGTCGCTCGACGTGGCCTTCTTTACCAGAAAAGTTCCCTGCAGCCTCATGGGCGAAGCGTAATTCGTGCGGAAATCCATGAGCTTCTTGTTGATGCTCCGGTAGTCCTCCTGCTGCCACTGCAGGATCTGTTTCTTCTGTAGCAGACGGTCAAGCGGTGCCCGCGCCACGCGCATAAGGTCTTCCACCATCTGTTTCGTGTCCAACCCCGATGCCAGCCCCGCGATACGGTTGATACCCAAATAGTAGCTAGACATCCTGGCTCGCCTCCCACTAAGCCCGCTTGTCAATCAGCAGCCCAACCAGTTCCTGAATCTGCGCCACCAGGTCCAGGATTTTCTCCGGTGGAACCTCGTTGATAACCTCGCCCGTCGCCTGGTCGATGATCTGCACGTAGTACCGCTTCGTTTCCTCGTGCACCTTGAAGTGAAAGCGACGGTCGAAAATATAGGCAATCTGTTCCAGGCGGTTTAAGGCCCTTTCCAGCCTGGCCCGGCGCCCAGGCTGCTGAGCCCTCTCCGCTTCCTGCTGCGGGTAATCGGCCCGCTGCCGGGCCACGCGCGGGAGCTGCTCCGGTTGCTCCACGGGGCCTACCGGTTTTCCTACAGGACCTACGCGCATCTCGACCAGACACCTTTCTCGCGGTGAAAACAGGTTCCTCCGTTCGATGTTTCCCTGAACTCTCTGTGGTACGTTTTTCTCCGTCAGGCGGGTTCTACTGTTGAATATGCTTTAGCTTCCCCGCAGGGCGGCGGCCGCCTCCTCCATCTGCCTTCGGGTGGTTTTGGCTGCCTCCAGGTAGAGGCTGTACACCTGCTTGATGCGGCTGAGTTGCTCCGCGAGCGGGGCGTCCTCGGCCAGGGGCGGCATGAGTTGCACGTCAAACGTTAAAAGGCTTAACAGATCGACCAGCTTCGCCTGGGCGTTGACCTCTTTGAGTAGTTCGTTAAGTTCCTCGCCCTTTTTCTTCAAAGCCCGGAGGGTGCCGCGCGCGAACCCCGGCGTCGCTTCTTGCCCCTTCCTATTTTCGGCGAGATCATTCAATTCTTGAACTCTGCTTGCCAGGGATAAAATTTCTTCGAGTTTGGGTATAAAATCCTCGTACTCGCGTGCGGTTTTCTCCAACTCCTGGCGCACCCGCTCGCGCACGGCGGGGTCGGGCCTGTGCGTGCGGTGGCACTCCTCGATGACGGGCAACACCGGGAATTCCTTGGTGAAATATTTGTCGATAGCTTCTCGGAACGTCATTACCACCGTGCCGCGTTTGAGAGCTCCACCCTCAGTGGCGTCAATGATCAGCCGGTCCTTGTGTTCGGCAAAGAGTTCCTCAAAGCGGACGAGAAAACCGTACATGGTGCGGGAGGTGAGAACCGTTCCTACCCCGATAGCAGGCACTTCAAAATAATGAGGGCTGTCCGCTTTCGGGGTCACTTTTCTTTGCTCGTATACTGTACCGGTGGCGTGCGTAAAACCTCCCGTGTAGGCTAAATCTTGCCCGATAAAAACAATAGGGTCGGCGCCAATTAAACGGGCGATGCCGAACGCCGCTATGGCCACCGAGCCGCCGGGTTCTATGTAGCCTTTGTCACCGTACAGCTGTCTCAGCCTCAGGCCTAACGGGTTTACGAAGGAATTGAACGCAAACCTGCGCCCATGAAAAAGGGGCGGTATCTTGTAATGCGTCTGCGGCTCGTAACAAAGGTATTCATGTTTAACGGCAGCCCCTTCGAACAAACGGTAATTGCCTTCGGTAGGATCCAGCGTCACGACGAGATCAGGCCGCAGGTTCCGTGCCAGCAACGCTTTAAGTGCGGTACCTACACAGATGATGACGCCACGGTTCTTGACTTCGGAAAGAAGGTGCACGTTCTTATCGAGAGAGGGGCCGGCGGCGACGATGACGCAGGGGCGTCCTAGAAAGGCGTTTTTGAGGGCAACAACACCAGGGTCTACCACAATGCTCGTTAGGTTAGAGAGGATATTCTCCTGCACCGGGCGGTTCAGAATTTTAGCGGTGGCCACGTCCACGAGCATGAGGGAGGCGTAGTCGCGCACGCGTTGCCGCACGAAGGCGTAAAAGCCGGGATCTGTCCGCACGGAAGGAGGGTGCTCCACGAGGACGAAGCCCCGGCGCACCGCGTCCTGATTCCGATAAAGAAACGCCTTAATGTCCGTTTCGCGGTCGGTGATCTGGATTCTTTCCAGTGGTACATTTATCTTTATCCCCTTTCGGAAGCGGGCAGCGAGGTCCGCGTTTTTCTCAACCACCAGTATCCGGGCGTCGTCGCGCATCTCGCGCAAGGCTTCCTCCACATGATATCCCAAGCCTAGGCCCAGAAAAACCGCCGCGCCTGCTTCCTTCAGCGCGGGATGTTTCGCGAGCAGACGCCGCGCTTCGGCCACGGGGTCGTAGGCGCTGTGCAGGAGGAAAGACGAGCCGTCTGGCAGAACCACTCTTGCGGTCAGCGCGCCGCTCTTGGCCGGGAAGAATTCCACGACTGCGTTCATCGGGAACCTAACACTCCGGACCGCACCTGACTAGGGTTGGCGCCAGTTCATACTCCAGCAGGTCGGCGAGCTGGACAGAATCGCGTTCCTGCAGGGCGGCGAGAATGGAGGGGTAAACCCGCTGGAGCCTTTGTTTCAGGTCTTCCAGCCCCGTACCCTCGATAAAGCCGGCGGTTTCCAGGAAAGCCAGGCCCTCCTCAAAGTGCTGCAGGGCTTCGATAAGCAACTGGAGCTGGCGATACCCGTCGGCGAAATTTCCCTCCTGCAGCAAGACCGCAGTCGCCTTCGCAGCTTCCTGGAGGGTGGGCACCAGCTCGTTGAGATGGCGCACCACTTCTTTCATGCGCTCTGTAAAGTGCATCTAATACCCATCCTCGCGGAGTTGGTTTTAAAGAAGTTTAAGGGACCCATCTCCAGCGGACGATGGGTCCCTTGGCGAGCGCCGTGGTCTACCCGAGCAGTCGTAGCACGGCCTGTGGCGCCATGTTCGCCTGCGCGAGCATTACCGTGCCCGCCTGTACCAGGATTTGGGTACGGGTGAAGTTCATCATTTCCTGCGCCATGTCTACATCCCTTATGCGTGACTCGGCCGCCGTCAAATTCTCCGACGCCACGCCGAGGTTGGCGATGGTGTGCTCCAAGCGGTTCTGAACCGCACCCAACGCGGACCGCTGGTTGGAAACCTTGTCGATCGCGCTTTGGATAGTAGCGATTGCTGCCTCCGCATTAGCTTGAGTGGAAACGCTCAATCCGTTGACGCTAAGAGCTGAAGCTTTCATATTGTTGATTTCTAAGGTGAGCGTCTGTCCTGAGTTGGCTCCTATGTGGAATAGAAGTCCATTACCGGAGCCGGAGAAGGAGCCGTCGAGCAGTACCTTTGAGTTAAACTCCGTCGTGTTCGCGATTCGGTCAATTTCCTGTAATAGTTGGTCCACTTCCGCCTGGATCTGCGCCCGGTCGGCATCTGTGTTGGTGTCGTTCGCCGATTGCACAGCAAGCTCGCGCATCCGCTGCAGGATGCTGTGCGTCTCGTTCAGCGCGCCCTCCGCCGTCTGGATGAGCGAAATGCCATCCTGGGCGTTGCGTATCGCCTGGTTCAGGCCGCGGATCTGGCCGCGCATTTTCTCGGAAATGGCCAGACCTGCGGCATCGTCCGCGGCCCGGTTAATCCGCAGGCCGGAGGAAAGCTTCTCCATCGACTTACTCAGCGCGCTGTTCGTCTGGGAAAGACCTCTCCAGGCGTTGAGGGCCATAATGTTGTGGTTAATAATCATAGGCTTTTCAATTTCCCCCCTCATGAAGTAAAATGATAGTAACCACTTGCGGGAGTGCTTGCCTTGCCCGCTTCCCTTCCGTCGGCCGCCCGGCGGGAGTAAAGGCTCGGCAGTGCTCTCGCTTTTTATATCGGCAGTTGCCCGCGCGACTTTAGGGACGTGTGATTTAAATTCAAGGGGATACCTGCGGGGGACGATATATCTTTTTGAGCGGGGTTGGCGGGAAAGTTTTGGGGGCAGCGGGGGGG
>DMDP01000018.1 GCA_003445475.1 Peptococcaceae bacterium
TTTCGCGTGGGAAGGCTCGTTCGGGGGCGGGGTCGGGGGCGCCTTCTGCCCTGCGCCGCGGGTGCTTGCCTCCGGTTGCCCGCGGGCGGCGCTGCGGGGGCCCCTGCCTTCTTCGGCCGGGGCACAACCGCCGTGGTTTTCCTTTTTACTGGAAGCCATTGTTTCACCTCGCTAGGCATTTCAGGCATTAAGGCTTCGCGCCGTGTCTTCCCCTGTGGCGCCGCCCCCAGCCCGGGCCCGCCCTAACGATACTGAAGCTGCCGCAGGCCGGGCAATGCTCGTCGGGCTTTTCGACGGGATGAACCTCCCACTCCGCCCCGCAGGCGGTACAGCGCCACGGGCGGGGCACAAACTGGTAGTGTCCCCCTTCTACCTTGATGGCCTTTCCTGCCACCAGGGCTTCAGTTAGTTTAACCCGCGCACCGGTCAAAATGCGCTGGAACGTTGGCCGGGAAATGCCCATGCGCTCGGCACACGCCTCCTGCTCGAGGCCCTCGAGGTCTTTGAGCCGCAGGGCTTCAACCTCTTCCACGGTAAGGGCTATCTCTTCGAGGTCGCACAGGGGTATGCCGGCCGGCTTGAAAAAGGTACAGTGCGGCATAAACTCTACGCGTCTGCATTTGGGCGGACGCCCCACGCTATCACCCTGGCTTTCATTATAAGTTCCTAAAGAGCATGGGTCAACAATTCGGTATATACGGCGAAGTTTTGCAGCGGTCTCCTAGAAGAGGCCAATTATATTCCCCCCTTTGTCTATATCGAACCCGAAGGCGGCGGGCCGGGACGGCAGGCCGGGCATGGTCAGGATATTGCCGGCCAGGGGGTACAAGAAGCCGGCCCCGGCGGCCACACGCACGTCGCGGACGGGGAAGACGTAATCGCGCGGCACGTTTTTAAGGTTCGGGTCGTGAGAGATGGAAAGGTGGGTCTTCGCCATGCAAACCGGCAGGCGCGACCAGCCGAGTTCTTCGTATCGCTCGATGGCCCGCTCGGCGGCCGGCTCGTAGCGCACCGCAGCGGCGTTGTACACCTTGCGCGCCATGATCTCGATTTTCTCTTTGATGCCCAGGTTATCGGGGTAAAGAAAACTGAACGATACCGGTTCGTTGCACGCGTCGACCACCGCCTCCGCCAGTTCGAGGCCCCCTTCGCCGCCGTCGGCCCAAACGGTGATCGCCGCCGCGCTGCGCGCCCCCGCCTCGAGGGCTTTTGCCTTAACCAGTTCGATTTCCGCTTCGGTGTCCGTCGGAAAGCGGTTGATGGCGACCACCGCCGGCACACCGTAGAGGCGCGCCAGGCCGATCATGTGCGCCAGGTTGGCGGTGCCTCTTTCCAGCGCCGGAATGTCTTCGCGCAGCAACTCGTCGGGAAGGGGCCGCCCGGGCACGATCCTGCCGACGCCGCCGTGCATCTTCAGCGCCCGGATGGTGCAGGTGATTACCACGCACGAGGGGCAGAGCCCCGCGAGGCGGCACTTGATGTCCATGAACTTCTGCATCCCCAGGTCCGCGCCGAAGCCGCTCTCCGTGACCACGTAATCCGCGGTTTTCAGCGCCATCAGGTCGGCCAGCACGGATGACTGCCCGTGGGCGATATTGGCGAACGGCCCCGCGTGCATAATGCAGGGCTGACCCTCCAGCGTCTGAATGAGGTTGGGTTTTAGCGCCTGTTTCAGGATGACCGCCATCGCCCCGGCGGCCCGGAGGGCCTCCGCGGTAACCGGTTCGCCCCGGCGGGTGTAGCCGACGGCGATCCGTCCCAGGCGCCGCCGGAGGTCCTGCATGCTCGTGGCCAGGGCGAGGATGGCCATGACTTCCGAAGCCGCCGTAACCTCGAAGCCGCTTTCCCGCGGCAGCCCGTTCTCCCGCCCGCCAAGGCCGATGACTATGCGCCTGAGAGCCCGGTCGTTGACGTCGACCACCCGCGGCCAGAAAACGCTCAGGGGATCGATGTCCAGAGGGTTGCCGTGGTGGATGGAGGCGTCAATCATGGCCGCCAGGAGGTTGTGCGCCTGCCCGACGGCGTGAATATCGCCCGTGAAGTGCAGGTTCAGCTCTTCCATGGGCACCACCTGGGCGTAGCCGCCGCCGGCCGCCCCTCCTTTGATGCCGAAGACCGGGGCCATGGAAGGCTGGCGGAGGGTGCAGATCGCGTTCTTGCCCAGCTTGCCCAGGGCCTGGGTAAGCCCGATGGTGGTAACCGTCTTGCCTTCCCCCAGCGGGGTAGGGGTGATGGCCGTAACGTCTATCAGCTTGCCCTCGGGACGGTCCTTAAACTTTTCCAGGACGTGCAGTTCAATTTTGGCTTTGTATTTGCCGTAGCATTCAAAATCCTCCCCTGTCAAACCCATGCGCTCGGCGATCTCTGAAATTGGGAGGGGTTTATGATTGCGGGCAATGGTCAGATCGTCTGGTACGTCGCGCATGCCGACCTCCGATAGCCGTACTTTTCAATATAAGAGAAAACAGCCTGACAAGCAGGCTATTCGTAGATCCAAATGTCGAGGGTGCGTTCCCAACCGACAAGTTCCTCGGGGGCAAAGAAAAGCGCGATTTCCCGCGCCGCGCTGTCCGGGCCGTCCGAGCCGTGGATGACGTTCCGCCCGACGTCGATCCCGAAGTCGCCGCGGATGGTGCCCGCCGGCGCCTTCGCCGGATCGGTCGGCCCCATCATCTGCCGCACGCCGGTGACAACGTCCCGTCCCTCGAGCACGGCCGCCACGACGGGGCCGGAGGTAATAAACCTCACCAGGCCCTCGAAAAAGGGTTTGTCCCTGTGCTCCCCGTAGTGTTTTTCGGCCAGCGCCCGCGAGAGACGGAGCATCTTGAGGGCTACCACCTTGTACCCTTTGCGCTCGAACCGCCCGAGGATCTCGCCGACCAGGCCGCGCTGGACGCCGTCCGGCTTCACCATTACAAAGGTTCTTTCCACCTTTTAAGAACCTCCCTGTGCCACATCGCGCACGGCGACCTGGGGCAGAGCCTGCTGGATCAGGCTTTCGAACTCCTGGCCCTCCAGGGTTTCTTTTTCGATGAGCGTCTGCGCCACCAGGTGCAGGCCGCGCATGTTCTCACGCAGGATCTTCTCCGCCCGGTGATAGCAGTTGTCAATGATGTTGCGCACCTCGCGGTCAATCGCGTACGCCACTTCCTCCGAGTAGTTGCGGTCGCGCGCGATGTCCCGGCCGAGGAAGACCGTCTCCTGCTTCCGTCCCAGGGTCAGCGGCCCCAGTTCCTCGCTCATCCCGTACTCCATAACCATGCGGCGGGCGATCTCCGTGGCACGTTCGAGATCGTTCTGGGCACCGGTGCTGACCTCCTGCAGCACCACGTCCTCGGCCACGCGCCCGCCCAGGAGCATGGTGATCTGGTCCAAAAGCTGCGACTTGGTCATGTAGTAACGGTCTTCCCGGGGCAGGAGCAGCGTGTATCCGCCCGCCCGACCCCGCGGGATGATGGAGACCTTGTGCACCGGGTCGGTGTTGGGCAGGTGATAACTCACCACCGCGTGCCCGGCCTCGTGGTAGGCCACAAGGCGCTTCTCTTTCTCGCTGATGACGCGGGACCGCTTTTCGGGGCCGGCGATCACGCGCTCGATGGCGCTCTCCAGTTCGGTCATACCGATCTTTTTCTTGTTGTACCGCGCCGCCAGAAGGGCCGCCTCATTGACCATGTTGGCCAGGTCGGCGCCCGTGAACCCCGGCGTGCGCCGGGCAAGAACGTCCAGGTCGACGTCGTCGTCCAGCGGCTTGCCCCGGACGTGTACCTTCAGAATCTCTTTCCGCCCATTGATGTCCGGCATGTCAACCACGATCTGGCGGTCGAAGCGGCCCGGGCGCAGGAGCGCCGGGTCGAGGATGTCCGGCCGGTTGGTGGCCGCCAGAATGATAATTCCCTCGTTAGCCGAGAAGCCGTCCATCTCGGCCAGCAACTGGTTCAGCGTCTGCTCGCGCTCGTCATGGCCGCCGCCGAGGCCCGCGCCCCGCTGACGGCCCACCGCGTCGATCTCGTCGATAAACACGATGCAGGGCGCGTTCTTCTTGGCCTGCTCGAAAAGGTCCCGCACCCGCGACGCGCCGACGCCGACGAACATCTCGACAAAGTCGGAGCCGCTGATGCTGAAGAACGGCACGCCCGCCTCCCCGGCCACGGCCCGCGCCAGAAGGGTCTTACCGGTGCCCGGCGGGCCGAACAGCAGAACCCCCTTGGGAATGCGCGCGCCGATCTCGTTGAACTTGCGCGGGTTCTTCAGGAACTCGACGACCTCCTGCAGCTCTTCCTTGACCTCGTCGATCCCCGCCACGTCCTCAAAGGTCACGCGCTTCTTTTCGTCGGTGTGCAGGCGGGCGCGGCTCTTGCCGAACGACATGACGCGGCTCCCGCCCCCCTGCGTCTGCTGCATCAGGAAGAAGAAGAGCGCCACAAAAATGAGTATCGGAATGAGCGACGTCAAAAGATTGGTCCACCAGCTCGGTTCGGGCGGCGTTTCCTGGACCCATTCGACGTTCTTCTCCAGCAGCAGGCTGGTGAGGCGCTCGTCGCCGGCCGGCCCCTTGGTTTCAAACTTCGTCCCGCTCTTGAGCTCGCCCTGGATGACGTTCGTGTCTTTTTCCGTACGAATGGTTACGCTTTTAACCTCGCCCTGCTCAACGGCCTTGTAAAACTGGTTGTAACTTAGCGTGGAGACCTCACTGGTCTCCGGCGTCATGTACTTCAGGAGAAAAACGATGACCAGCACGATGAGCAGGTAGATACCCAGGTTTTTTACGATTCTCTGCAAGAGGGACACTCCCCGCGTGGCTTTACATTATTGCACTACTAGTTAGCCGACAACAGGCGTATTATATCACATTTTATTGCCGCTTTCAATTTAGTTCAAACCCGCGGTGCAGAGACGCCTCGGCGGCAACCGCAACCGCCTTCTCCTCCCCGGGCTAATCTTCCCGCAAAAGCCGCAGGCGCAGCACCTGCCGCGTCCCGTCACGCACCCTGGCGGTTTCCGCCGGGCGTACGCCCGCCACCCAGACGATTTCGCTCCCCGCGTCCACGACCAGGGGTAATTTGTCACGCGCGCCCCTGGGCACGCCGGCGTTGATGAGGAACCGCTTCAACTTTACCTTCCCGCGCCCCCCCAGGGGGGCGAAGCGGTCGCCGCGGCGCCGCGTCCGGACGGTGAGGGGGAAGGCAAGACGGTCGGCATCGAGCACCGCCTCGGTCGGGGGCAGGCTGCGCGGGTCCAACCGTCCGTCCCACGCCTCGATGCTGCTTTCTAGCGAGAGGCCCAATTCCGGAACAGGCGTTG
Organism: Peptococcaceae bacterium; assembly: GCA_003445475.1. GTDB lineage: Bacteria > Bacillota > Desulfotomaculia > Desulfotomaculales > UBA12532 > UBA12532. The sequence goes on from DMDP01000018.1 coordinate 5,302, forward strand.
TGCCCGGTACCTGCAGGGTCCGTTCGAAAGCAGGTGCGGCGTTCTTTTCCCGCTGCACCGCAAAAACAAGCTCCCCGTGGGCCTTTTCCGCGCGGGCGCGCCGGGGAAGGGGTGTTTGCTTGCCGCCCGCCG
>DMDP01000096.1 GCA_003445475.1 Peptococcaceae bacterium
GCTCTTCCGATCCGAAAGAACCGCCCCCGGGTACGATACACAGGGCCACCGCCGTCTCGACGGTACCGAAGTCCGGGTCGCCGGGCGCCACGTCGCGGAAACTAGGAGAAGAGGGGACCTCCTCGGTGCCGTAGTAGCGCCTGGTGGCGGCCACCAGCGCCCTGACGGCCTCGCGCCTGGTCACCGGTGCCGACGGGGCAAACTTTTCCGGTGGGGGCAGGAGGCCGCTCTCCGCCAGCAACTGCAGGTAGTCCGCCGCCTGGCTCCCCCGGAAGTCGTAACCTGACGCCGGGCTCCCCAGGGGCCGCCCGTCGGGTCCCAGGACCTGCCCGGTCACGGCGTCGACGGCGACCGCCTCCCTCAAAAAGTACACGAGCCGCGCCTCGGCACAGGGGCGCCCGTCGTCCGTCCGCGGCAGGTAGTACTTCAGCTCGTAGGAAGCGTTGGCCACCCACCTGCGGGCGGCTTCCGCCGGCGAAATGACGCTTTGGGGTCGCGGGAAGTTCACCCGGTGCCACTCGCACCGGTAGCCGACCACGCGGCCATCAGGAGCGATTTCTACCTCGATGCCGTCTGTGGGGAAGGGGATCCCGTTGACCACCCGGAAGAACCGGAAGGAGTGAGTGTCCTCGTCCCGGCGCCATTCCGGCGGGCTTTTCTCGAGGGCCACGTGGCCCGCGCAGGCGGGACCGACCTTCCGGATGAAGTCCCGGGCCACGGCCAGGGCCTCCTCCCGCGTGAGACGCTTTTCACCGGCGTCGGAACGCAGGGCGCGGAAGGCGTAGTCGTGGAATTCGACAACCTCCCCCGTGGCCGAGTCCACGCCCACGTGCGGCACGGGGCCGTCCTGCCCTTCTGCACGCAGCGCGTAGTACCACGACGCCCGCCGCCCGAGCGGTCCGGTGCTCACACCGCTGCCCGACCGCTCTACCGGCCCCTCGTAACCGAGCAGCCGGAAGAACCGCTCGGCCGCCTCCCTGGCCTTAAGTGGGTCGACCCCGGCGCCGGGAACCGGGGGATTACCTTCGCCCCCGATGTGCGCGTAGTCTTCGGGAGCGTACAGCACGCATTCTCTAACGGGCTCTCCCTGAAAGTTCAGAAAGTCCCCCGTGCGGGCATCCACCATGTAGGCATACCGGCTGTTGATCTGGTAGACCGGCCTGACCTGCGCCGGCGCCGCGCCGCCGGGAAAGACCGCGTAGACCAGCACCGTGCCGGCCTTCGCCGCAACCTTTGCCGGAACCTCACCGGCCGGCAACACGGCCCCGGCGGGAGACAGCTTTATATCCTCCCGCCACAACAGGGTGTAACCGGTAACCAGGCCGGTCACGGCGTCCACGGAGATGTGCAACCCGTCGTCGCCCACGGGTATGCCATCGTGGGTGCGGCTCCAGGAGAAATGGTAGGCCGCGTCCAGCGCCGGCCGGCCGTAGCCAAGATACGCGGACGGCGAAGGATTGGCGGTCATCCGGGCAAACTTTTCCGGCTGCAACCGCCGGGCCAGGCTTTCGGCCACCGCGCGGGCTTTTTCGCGGGAGATCACGCCTTTAATTTCCTGCACCCCCGCGGGCGGCGCCGGGCGCCAGTGCATTTCGAGAATCTCCCCGGTAGCGGCATCCACGGTGGCGTGGTAACCGGGCGGCGGAACCGGCCTGTAGGAAGGGCGTTCTTCCGCATCGATGCGCCAGACCGTCCGCCCGCGGTAGGTATCTTCCTCCAGGTCGATCCGCGGCTCTCCCTCCGCGGGAAGGTAGGGGAAGGCCGCCCTGACGATCTTCAAGGCCTCCTGCCCGGAGATGGGCGGGCCGTTTTTGTTCACCGCGCTTTCCTCCACCGGCGCCGCGCCTCCGTGTGGAACTACGGTCTTTGCGTCGGCCGCTGCCGCACCTCCCGGCGCAAGGATAAATGCGGTGGCGATCACAAGGGCAACGGTCAGCAAACTCCCTATTTTCTTTTTCACTTTAATTCTCCCTCCCGTTTTTCTCTTTTCATGTTTTTCTCTTTTCATGGAAAACTCCTTCTCGCCGGCAAAATGTAACACGACCGGCAAGAGGCCCGCTTCCTTTGCGCGCCGCCAAACCGCGGTAGCGTAAAGGTAGCGTAAAGAAATAAAAGGCCCGCCCTGCTTTGAAAAAATATTTTCCGCCGGTATTGACAACCGGGCGCCCAGATAGTAGTCTGTACTTCCCCACTGGAAAAGCCGTGCCGACTACGTGCCCGACGTGCCGGATGTTTACTACAACCTCAGGGTGAGCGAGTTTTTCGCCCTGGGAAAACGGTTTTACCCCGGCTGGGACGAGGAGGCGGCTGCACGCCTGCTAAGCCTGCTTTCTCTCCCCCGGGAGCGGAGGCTTAAGGATTTATCGCGGGGCCAGAGGACCCAGGTTGCGCTCGTCTTTGCCCTGTCTCACCATCCCAGATACCTGTTTTTAGACGAACCGACAGCCGGGCTGGACCCGCTGGTCCGCCGGGAGGTGCTCAGGCTCGTCCTGGAAGAAGCCGCCGACAGGGGCACGACGGTGATCTATTCCACGCACAATCTGGCCGATCTGGAACGGGCCTGCGACCGGATCGGGCTCCTGCGCGGGGGAACGATCGCGACGGAAAAGGCGGTTTTCGAGCGGAACGGCGATTTCTTCGCCCTCGGGAACAGCTACCTCCTGCTCGGCGCGGCCCTCGGGGCGGTTGCCGCCGTGGTCGCGAACTGGGGTGTTTATATGGCCGTGCTCGGCCAGAGGCCGAACCCGCTGCTGTCTCTCTTCGTATTGGCCGGCGTGTTCGCCGCCGTGCTTCAAGGGGCGCGGCTGCTGGAGCGAAAGGCGGAAGGCAACCCGTCCGGCAGCCGCTTACCTCGCCTGCTCGAATTCTAGCGGTATGTTGCCGGCAGGTATGCGGGCCAGAATATACGGACAGGTGATGACGGTTGCCACAACCTCGCCGGGAGCAGGGTTGACGATGCGGTAGCGCACCGTAATTGTGCCGCGGCCGTCGTCCTCGACGTTAACGATCTCCACACGGTAACCGGCGGAGGGCTTTGGCCCGGCGGCAACCAGGATATATCGCCATTCACCAAGGGCTTTACACCCGGCAAAGGGGTGATCGGCGTTCGCCGCCGCCCATTTTCTGACCTCCTGGGGGATGGTTGCGGCATCTGCAAGCGCGTCGATCCGGTCCCCGGCGGACAACACGTCGTAAGGGACCGGCCCCCCGGCGAGACGCACACTCTCGTAGTACGGCGACTCCATTTCCTTCAGCAGGCTCCGGGCTCTGGCCGCCATCTCTCCCTGCGGGTATTCCTTTAAGAGCCTGTGCAGGTAGGCAGGGTCGCCGGTATATGCGCCGAGCGCCAGGAGCGCCCCGTCGGCAAGGGGGCTGTCCGGGAATTCCTCCAGGAAGTGACGGTAGGTCCCGACGACCTTTTCCCGGATCTCCGAGGGCGGAAAGGCAAAGTGGGCGTCGCTGCCCCACCGGTCCAGGCCGACGTAGCAAAGGCCGCTGGAATACAGCGCTTTTGCTTTCAGAGCGTCCGGCGATGCCGGATCGCGGTAAACCTGCTGGAAATAGCGCAGGCCGTGGTTGTAATTGATCATCTCGCGCGCGAAGGCGGCCATTTCCGCCGGGGCGTGGCCGTAACCCGTAGCGTTGATATAGCCGAGCCAGTTGTATCCCTGCCGTCCCCCGCACCAGAGGTGGTTGTAGTAAAGCATCTGGTTGTGGTAAACGGCTGCCGCCAGGTCGTACAGAACGGCCGGGTTACGGGTTTTTTCCCATTTCTCTTGCAGATTCGCGAGTTCACGTACCCGGGCCAGCTGGCCGGTTACGCCGGTCCAGAAATCGTACGTGCGGGGAGCAAGGATGGAAGACAGCCGGGCTAAAGCGGCGTTGAACTGTTCGTTGCCTTTGTACGCGGCAATAAAGCTTTCCAGCCGCGCGGCAGCCTCCGGGAAATTGTCCCGGCGCAGCTCTTTGACGGCCAGGGTATACTCCACCAGCGGGCGCAAGGATGGTTCCAGGGACCCGGAGGGGAGTTCCCGTAGCTGGGACAAATTCATCCGTACGTCGAGGACGTAGACCAGGCGCCCGCCGGCGTGGTAGCGCATGTCCCCGTCGGGAAGGAAAAAGGCTTGGTGCAGCGCGTTCAGGGCGTCCGCCCACCGCCCCTGGATTTCGTAGCAGCG
>DMDP01000063.1 GCA_003445475.1 Peptococcaceae bacterium
CTGTAAATCCGCACCGCAAGGCCCCTACCCCCAATATCTTTTGTTTCGCCCGGTGTATACCGGACTATGTGTTTTCCCGGTCTATCTTGCGTACGTTTAGACCGCTCCACGACGGAGACGGCCGGGTTGGGCCTGACGTGGCACACCCCGCCGCGCAGTTGGCTTGGTCATCTTAAACAGAGATGGCAGGCACGTGCATTGGCCACGATGGGCTACTTTTAACCCCTTTTCTTGCCGCCGGGCGGGCGGCGTGGTAGAATTGGACTATGCATCCTCTTTTTCACGTTGACAGGCTGGCGGCCGTCCGGCGTACGGACGCGGAGGTCGTGGTCCAGGTGACGGAGTGCGCCACCGACGGCGAAGCCGTGGCGGCATTGTGGGTCGACCCGTGCACCTTCCGGGTCGTCCGCGCCCGCTGGGAGGCGTATCGCGGCGAAGGTCGGCAGCCGGGCGCCACCACGGAAGTCCCCGCCCTTGAAGGCCTGACGGCCTACTTCGGCTGCGCGCGAGCATTCGCGTGCGCCTTATCCGGATATCCCCGCCTGGCGGTAGCGCTCTTCCTGGACGGTGTCAGCGCCCTCATCCAGGCCGAGACCTTTCTTTTATCCGAGCGGGGGTACCCGTCGGTGGAGGCCTACGTGGACTACTGGAAGGAGTCTTACCGGGGAAGCTGCCGCTATTACAGCAGCCCGGACCTCGTCCGGCGGAGCTGGAGCGAGTACGCGGCAACGCGCCGCCCCGGAGAAAATCTTTTTAACCGCTTCAAGACACTGGCTTTAGACCGGACGGAACACGGGTTGCGGTTGCGGGCGTCCATGAGCGACTCCTTCCACGAAATGGCTTTTGCCCTGCACCTCGACCCCGCCGGCGAAACGGTCCTGTCCGCCGCAGGGGCCATTATCCGGGCGCCGGACGACATCTGTCGGGAAGCGGCCCGTTACCTTGAGGGTTTAAAGGGCAGGAGCCTGCGCGGGATGGGACGCCGGGAAATGGCGTCCGTCCTGGGGAACGGTCAGGGGTGCGTCCATCTTGTCGACCTGGCGGCGGATGCCGCCGCGCTGCTCGGCCGGGCCGGCGAACCGCCGCCGCCTGAGGACCGGCCGGTCAGGAAACAGTCCTAAAACCCGGAGGCGAAGTTAACCGTGCAGTACGAAAGCACGCGCGGCGGCGTCCGCGGCCTGCCGTCTGCCGAGGCCGTCTGGCAGGGAATCGCGCCGGACGGGGGTCTCTTCGTGCCTTCCGCGCCGGTAACCGTGGACCGCGGCGCACTGAAAACATTGATGGCGGCAAGCTACCGGGAGAGGGCGGTGGCCCTGCTCACCCCGTTCCTCAGCGACTTTTCCCCGGAAGAGATCCGGGAATGCGTTAGCGCGGCTTACACGCCGGCAAAATTCGGCACCCCGGCCATCGCGCCGGTACACAAAGCCGGCAAGGGACTCTACTTCCTCGAACTCTGGCACGGCCCGACCTGCGCCTTCAAGGACATGGCCCTCCAGTTCCTCCCGCACCTCCTAACCCGGGCGGCCAAGAAACTCGGCCGGCGCGAGGAAATCGTCATCCTCGTCGCCACCTCGGGGGACACCGGCAAGGCGGCCCTGGAGGGATTCCGGGACGTTCCCGGAACCAGGATCATCGTCTTTTACCCGGAGGAAGGGGTCAGCGAAATCCAGAAGCTGCAGATGGTCACCCAGGAGGGCGGCAACACCGCCGTGGTTGCCGTGAGGGGCAACTTCGACGACGCCCAGGCGGGCGTCAAGGCCATCTTTGGGAATAAGGCCTTCAGGGAAGAACTCCGCAACAGGGGGTACACCTTTTCGTCGGCGAACTCCATCAACTGGGGGCGGCTGGTGCCGCAAATCGTCTACTATTTTTCGGCGTACCTGGATCTGTGCCGGGAGAAAGAGATCCGCTGCGGCGAGCCGGTAAACTTCGTCGTCCCCACGGGAAATTTCGGCAACATCCTGGCCGCCTACTACGCGCGGCAGATGGGCTTGCCCGTAAGGCGCCTCATTCTTGCCGCCAACGCCAACAACGTGCTGGTCGATTTCATCCGCAGCGGCAGGTACGACCGGAAGCGGCACTTCTACAAGACCCTCTCGCCTTCCATGGACATCCTGGTATCTTCCAACCTGGAGCGCCTGCTCTACGACGTAACCGGGCGGGACACCGCCCGCGTCCGCCACTGGATGGCCGACCTGCAAGCCCGGGGCCGCTACGAAGTAGACGCCGCCACGCATGCGGCCGTCGCCGACGTGTTCTGGGCCGATTTCGCCACCGACGAAGAAACCCTGGCCACCATTAAAGAGACCTTCGCTGCCTTCGGCTACGTCGTGGACACGCATACCGCGGTGGGCAAGGCGGTGTACGACAAGTACGTAGCCGCCACCGGCGACGGCACCGGGACCGTAATCGCCGCCACGGCCAGCCCCTTCAAGTTCAACGCCAGCGTGGTCAGGGCGCTGTGCGGCCCTGAGGCGGTCACCGGGAAAAGCGAATTCGAACTCCTCGAGATGCTCAGCGCCATGAGCGGTATGCCCATCCCCGCGGCCCTGCGGCATCTCGACCGGCGGCCGGTCCGCCACCGCCTGGCGGTGGCCAAGGACGGGATGCTCGATGCCGTCCGCCGGCTGCTGATCGACTAACTCTCCCCGGACGGCCGCACCACGAGTACGGGACAGGGCGCGTGCCTGACGAGATGGGCCGCCACGCTGCCCAGAAGCAACGTGGCCAGTCCGGAATAGCCGTGCGAGCCGACGACCAGGAGGTCGGCGCCCATCTTTTTGGTCCAGGCCAGGATGGCTTCCTTGGGATGCCCGCTGATCATCGCCGCCTCGGCGTCTTCAACCCCTTCCGCCCGGGCTATCGCCGTGGCCTCCTCCAGGGCGCGTGCACCATCGGCCCTCAGCGTTTCCACCGCCATATCCCGGTGCACACCCATGCGGAAGCTCAGATACGCGTCCACCACGTAAACAACGGCCAGGCGCGCGCCCATCAGCGCTGCCAGCCCTGCCGCGTGGCGCACCGCGTCCAGGGAGTTGGGTGAACCGTCGGTAGCGGCTGCGATTAACCGGTAAGGAAAACGGTCGGATGGCACCACGGTTATCATCCTCCCGAACAATATTGCGTAACCTCTTCGCCGCTCTGGCGCAAAACCCTGTGCTGTCGAAACCCCGGGGAGCAGGTATAAAAAATGGTAATGGCGGCAGGACACCTGCCGGACATGTCGAAGATCATGGATCGTCACTCTCATCTGAGGTGAAAAATGGTGCTGCGCCGGCGAAAGCGGGAGAAACGCCGGACGTTGACCGTTGTCATTGTTCCCGAAGGCGGCGAGCGCGTCCGGCAGTTTTTTCTGCCGATCAGGTTGATCTGGGCCACCGGGTTCGCCCTTGCCTGCCTGATGGGTCTCACCGTTTACCTGATGTGCGCCAGCCAAAGCCTGGCGGCCCGTGTAGACCGCATGCGCCACCTTGAAGAAATCAACCGCCAGCAGGCCGAAGAAATCTCCCGGCTGCAGGAAAAGGTGCAGGCCGTGGACGCGCGCCTTCGGGAACTCGACCGTCTGGAAACGCAGGTAAGAGAACTGGTCGGCCTGCCGCCGCGCAGCCGCTCGCAGGCCCAGGTCTG
>DMDP01000233.1:0-214 GCA_003445475.1 Peptococcaceae bacterium
CCGAGGCGCCTTACGGTTTCCATGATGCCGTTGCGGGCGGCCAGGTTCAGGAAAAAGGCGATGGCCGGGTCGTCAAGCTTCCGCGCCCAGCGGCGCAGGTGCAGGCCCATGCTGATCTCGTGGTCCAGCATGGCGCGCCACCGGCGGTCGTAAGCGGCGAGGCGTTCCCGGCGCAGGTCGTCCTCCGCCAGGGCAGCGGCCAGGACGTCGACGG
>DMDP01000233.1:518-5942 GCA_003445475.1 Peptococcaceae bacterium
CCGCCGGGGCAGCGGCCAGGACGTCGACGGGGATGTTCGCGGCCAGGAGGCCGAAGTACACACCCCCGCCGGTGGTGGTCTTGACCTGGCCCGCGGCCTCGCCCACCACGAGCACGCGCTCGGTGGTGGTGGCCGGGAGGGTGCCCTGGGGGATGGGGGCAACCGTCGGCGGCGGCGGCGCCGCCGCGAGGCGCGGGCGGATGCGGTCGTGCTGCAAGAGGCCGGCGAGGCGTGTGGAGGGACGGTCGTAGGCCATGAGCCCGATGCGGGCGTATCCGGGGGCACTGGGAACCACCCAGGCGAAGGAACCCGGACACAGGGTTCTGCCCAGGTACACCTCCACCTCTTCCACGCCCTCGACCGGCATCTCCACCTGGGCACCGAAGATAAACCGCGGTAATTGGCCCAGGCCGAGCTGGGCCGGCAGGGGCGAGCGGGCACCCGTGGCGATTACCACCGCCCTGGTACGCAGGGAACTTCCCGGTGCGAGGGCCACAGTGCAACCGTGCGGCGTGACCTCCACCGCCGTGACGCGACACCCCAGTTTAAAATTGGCACCCGCCGCCTGCGCCCGGGCGGCGAGGGCGGCGTCGAACCGCGGTCGATGCACCACACGCGCCAGCGGCTTTGGGGCCGTGTAGCGGACGGCGGCGCCGCGGGGGCCGAACACGGTCACGGTACTGACGATGCGCTGCGTGGGTTCGGAAGGCAGGTCAAATCTCTGAAAGGCTTCCTCGCCGATGAGCCCGGTGCATCTGGCGGGCAGGCCGATATGCGGGTGTTCCTCGATAACAAGTACCCGGTGACCAAGGCGGGCCAGGCCCGCGGCCGCGTGGCAGCCCACAGGCCCCCCGCCGACGACGACCACGTCCAGCAAAGGTTTCCCTCCTTTGGAACAACACACCGCTCATTATTCGCCGCCGGCGGCATAAAATCCTGTCGAAAACGCGCATGCGGCGCAGATATGGCGAAGGGGGACAGAAAATGCGTAAGGCGGGGCTCAATTTCTGGCTGGCCTGCGGTCTCTTTCTTACAGGCGCGGGGCTGGCCGTGTCCGGTTTTGTCCGGTGGCTGGTGCTGCCCTGCGGCGGCGGGCAAGGTTTCCGGGGCGGGCGCTGGGCCTACCCGGAGCCGGTCTTCATCTTCACGCGCGGCACATGGGACGACATCCACAAGTTCTTCGCCGTGGTGTTTGTGGGGCTGGTGGCCGCGCACGTCATGCTGCACTGGAACTGGCTGGTCGGGATGTGGCGGTCGCTGGGGCGCAGGCAGGGGCCTTAATCTGCAGGTAATGAACATACGTAATATAAATGGCAAATTGTGGTACGTTATGAACGTAAGCTCGCTATTTTTTACTTTTGCCCCTTGTTATCGGCAAGCCCTTCTGTTAGAATAATTGAAAAAGTCATACAGTTAACCGATCAGTGACCGCCGACTCAATGCCGCACCGGCGTCTACAGGCTTTGCACCCAAATCCCAGGATTGAAAGAAGGGGTGAGGTGTGGCGACCGCGGATTTTGAACCGAGGATCATTGGCTTCCTGTGTAACTGGTGCAGTTACGCCGGCGCCGACCTGGCCGGCGTGGCGAGGCTCCAGTATCCCCCCAACGTGAGGATCATCCGCGTGATGTGTTCCGGCCGTGTTGACCCCCAGTTCGTCTTCAAGGCCCTTGCCGAAGGGGCCGACGGTGTCCTGGTGGCCGGCTGTCATCCCGGCGACTGCCACTACGCCGACGGCAACTACAAGACCATGCGGCGCTTCCACCTGATGAAAAAGGTGCTTGCGCAGCTCGGCGTGGAGGAAGAGCGGGTCCGCCTCGAGTGGATCTCCGCGGCCGAGGCAAACCTTTTCGCGCGCATCATGCAGGAGTTTACAGAGGAACTGCGGCGGCTCGGCCCGTTCAAGCCGGGGCGCAAGCTCGCTGCCGGTGGGGAGGGTTAAAATGGGCAAACTCAAGATCGCTTCGTACTGGGCCGCGGCGTGCGGCGGCTGCGATGTGGCCATCCTCGACATCCACGAGAAGATCGTCGATGTGGCGAACATCGCCGACATTGTCTTCTGGCCGGTGGCCACCGACTTCAAGGAAAAGGACGTGGAAGGGTATCCCGACGGTTACATCGACGTGACCCTTTTCCACGGGGCCATCCGGAACAGCGAGAACGAGCACTACGCGCAGCTTTTGCGCCGGAAATCGAAGGTCCTGGTCGCCTTTGGCTCCTGTTCGATGATGGGCGGCATCCCCGGTCTCGCCAACTTCAAGAGCCGCGACGGCATCCTGTCGCGCGTGTATCTGGAGAGCCCTTCCACCCAGAACAGGGAAGGCGTGCTGCCGCAGACCAGGGTGGAAGTGCCGGAGGGCGAACTGGAACTCCCGTACTTCTACGAGGATGTCAAGACCCTGGCCGACGTGGTCGACGTGGACTACTTCATGCCCGGCTGCCCGCCCGCACCGCACCAGATCTGGGCGGTGCTGCAGGTTATCGCTTCGGGGAACCTGCCGCCGAAGGGCGCGGTTGTCGGTGCTTCGGACAAGTCCCTGTGCGACGAGTGCCCCCGGGTTAAGACGGAAAAGAAGGTCAAGAAGTTTTACCGGCCCCACGAGATCATTCCCGACCCCGAGAAGTGCCTGCTGGAGCAGGGCATCGTCTGCATGGGCCCCGTCACCCGCGGCGGGTGCGGGGCGCAGTGCACGAGGGCGAACATGCCGTGCCGCGGCTGCTACGGACCGCTGGACGGCGTGGTGGACCAGGGGGCCAAGTTTGTCAGCACGCTGGCATCGATCGTCGACGCCGACACGCCGGAAGAGGCCGAGGAAATCATCGGCAAGATTGTGGACCCGGCCGGCACCTTTTACCGCTTCGGCCTGCCCGGGTCGCTGTTAAGGAGGGCCAGGAACGCATGAGGCGCATCACCATCGACCCCATAACCCGCCTGGAAGGCCACGGCAAGATTAACATCTTCCTGGACGATACGGGCGCCGTCAAGAACGTTTACTTCCAGGTCCCGGAGCTCCGCGGTTTTGAGAAGTTCGTGGAAGGCCGCCCGGCGGAGGAGGTCCCGCAGATCGTCAGCCGCATCTGCGGCGTCTGACCGGCCGCGCATCACGTGGCCTCGGGTAAGGCCATGGACGCGGTGTGGGGCGTGGAACCCACCCCCACGGCGATCAAGCTGCGCCGGCTGTTCTACAGCGGGGCGCACTTTCTCCACAGCCACATCGCCCACTTTTACGCCCTGGCGGCGCCCGACTTCGTAATGGGGCCGGACGCCGACCCCGCGGTGCGCAACGTGCTTGGCGTCATCGGGAAGGTGGGCCTGGAGATCGGCGGGCAGGTTATCAAGGCGCGCGCCTACGCCCAGCAGATCCAGACGATGCTCGGCGGCAAGGCCACGCACCCGTCCTGGATGTTGCCCGGCGGCGTGAGCAAGGGGCTCACCGAGGAAGAGCGCAAGGAAATTGAAGAGATGGCGAAGTTCGAGGTGGAGTTCGCCAAGTTCACGCTCAAGCTCTTCGAGGACGTGGTCTTGAAGAACCGGGCCTACATGGATCTTATTCTCAGCGATGGGTACAGGCTGGTCACCAACTACATGGGCCTTGTGGACGAGAACAACAGGGTGGACTTCTACGACGGCAAGGTGCGCGTCGTGGACACCGAGGGGAAGGAGCTTTACAAGTACGCGCCGCGCGAATACCTCGATTACGTGGCGGAGCACGTCGAACCGTACTCCTACCTGAAGTATCCGTACCTGAAGAAGCTCGGCTGGCAGGGGTTCGTCGAGGGTCCCGGCACGTCCATCTACACGGCGGCACCGCTTGGACGCCTGAACGCCGCCGACGGCATGAAGACGCCGCTGGCCCAGGAGGCGTACGAGAAGTTTTACGATACCCTTGGCGGCAAGCCGGTGCACAACGTGCTGGCCGCACACTGGGCGCGGGTTATCGAGCTGATGCAGGCCGCGGAGGAGTTGTACGAGCTGGCCACGGACCCGGAGATCACGAGCCCGGATATCCGCAACATTCCCACGTACACGCCGAAAGAAGGGGTGGCGATTATCGAGGCGCCGCGCGGCACGCTCACGCACCACTACATTACGGACGAGAACGGCATCGTGCAGCAGGCCAACCTGATCGTGGGCACCACCAACAACAACGCCCCGATCAGCATGGCGATCAAGAAGGCGGCGATGATGGTGATAAAGCCCGGGTTGGAGATCGACCACGGCCTGTTGAACATAGTGGAGATGGCCTTCCGCGCCTACGACCCGTGCTTGAGTTGCGCGACGCACGCCATTTTGGGTGAGGTGCCGCTGACGGTGAACGTGTACGACGCGGAAGGGAACCTGGTCAAGAGTCTGAGCAGGAGGTAGCGGGGAAAGCGGAGGCCCTTTCGGGGTCTGCCCCCGGAAGGGCTTTTTTAGGGATCGGGGTACAATAGAGGCGGAAAGGAACGGGAAGCGGTTTGCGGCGGGAGAAGGTCGTGGTTTTGGGCTGCGGAAACCTTCTGGCGGGGGACGACGGCGTGGGCATCGAGGTGCTGCGCCGGCTGGAGGAAGAAGGCGTCCCGCCGGGCGTGGCGCTGGTGGAGGCGGGCGCTCCCGGCCTGGGGTTGCTGGACTTCATGGTCGGCGCGGAAAGGGTGGTCATCGTCGACGCGGTGGCCGGCGGGGGGCCGCCGGGCGAGGTCGTGCGCTGGCGGGAGGAGGAAATCCCGGCCGTCAGGGGCCGCGCCCTGACGGTTCACGACGTCGGTATCCGCGAGGCCCTGGCCTGGGGGCGCAGGGCGGCCCCAGGGGCAATGCCGCGGGAAGTGGTGGTGATCGGCATCCGCGTGGCCGGGACGGAGGCCTGGCACATGGGGCTTTCGCCGGCCGTGGCGGCCGCGGTCCCCGAGGCGGCCCGGCGGGTGCGGGCGGAAATCGAACGCCGGCCTGGCGCAAGTTGACAGGAGGATTGACGCCCGGCGGCACGAATACTGTAGGGGTAACTGCTTGACGGGTGGTCGAAAATGCACGAACTGGGTCTCATTCAGGCGGCTATGGAAGAAATTGAACGGGCGGCGCTGGCGAACAACATCCGCCGCGTGGTCAAGGTGAAGCTCGTGGTGGGCAAGATGAACGGCGCGCTGCCGGACGCGCTGCAGTTTGCCTTCGGCGTACTGACGCCCGAGACGATGTTCGAGGGGGCCGAGCTGGAGATCGAGGAGGTGGACGTCAGGCTCCGCTGCCCGGCCTGCGGCCGCGAATCGGTGGTGGGCGAGATCACCTACTGGTGCCCGGAGTGCGGCGCGCGGGCGGAGATTGTGGGGGGCAGGGAGCTGTACATAGACTACTTTGAAGGCGACGAAGAAGAGGGGTTGAACGATGAAGGTGGTAATGGCCCAGAAGCTGCTGCGCGCCAACCAGAAGGTGGCGCGTGAGAACCGCAC
>DMDP01000128.1 GCA_003445475.1 Peptococcaceae bacterium
CATGCGTTTGCAAGCGCCGCCATCTCGGGGAAAAAGGCAGCGAGCTCGCGGGCTTCGATGCGGGGTAGGTCCAGCGCCGAAAAACCGGGGGTGTCGGCCACCCAGCCCCCACCGGGAAGTTCGAGAAGCGTCACCTCCCGCGTCGTATGGCGTCCCCGGCCCGACCGCGGGCTTACCTCTCCCGCCCGCAACCGCAATCCCGGCTCCAGGGCATTGAGAAGGCTTGATTTGCCGCTGCCCGAAGGGCCGGCCAGCACCGATATCCTGCCGGCCAGGGCCTCTGCCAGCTTCGCCGTACCCAGGCCGGTGGTGGCGCTCGTCACCAGTACGCGGTACCCCGCCCGGTTATAAGCGGACAACCAGGCGCATTCCTCGCCGTCGGCAACCAGGTCGGCCTTATTGACGCATATCAGCGGGGAGACCCCGGCGTCCCCGGCCAGAACGAGCAGCCTGTCCAGAAGCATAAGGTCGGGCGGCGGCTCGCGAAAGGCAAACACCAGGACGGCCTGTTCCACGTTCGCCACCGGCGGGCGCACCAGCCTGTTCTTCCGGGGCAGGGCTTCCTCGATGACTCCCTTGCCGTCGGGAAGAACGCCGATACGCACGCGGTCCCCTACCAGCAGCCGTTCCCGGGACTTGATACGCCCCCGGGCAACACACGGACGTACGTTTGCGCCGTCGTGCACGTAGAAGTACCCCCCCAGGATCCTGGTGATTACCCCCTCCAGCAACTGGCGTCCCTCACCTCCGCTGCCAACAGACTCATCGCAAAGCCTCTTGCCGCGCCAGTTTGCCGTCAACGTAAACCAGCAATGTGGCCGGACCCATGTACTCGACCACCCGCTTTATCTTATCGCCCGGCGGGTGTGTGCCGGTGTACGCCTCGTGTTCCCCGGTGACGTCCTGCACAACCATCCGGACCGTGTGGCTCTTACCGTCCTTCGGTATAAATACTTCCACCTCCACCTGCCTGGGTGCCGGCCCCGGACCGGCACTGACGGCCACCGTCACCACCATACCTTCACGCGCCGCGGTGCCGGGGGCGGGATTCTGCCGGACGATTCGTCCCTCCGGGTACTCGTCACTTCGCACGGACGGTATGGCAGGAGCCAGCGTGCAGCCGACGGCCGCCAGTTTCGCCCGCGCATCTTCTACGGTCAGCCCGACCAGGTTTGGGACGACCCAGGCCGCCGGTGAGCCCTTGCTGACGTAAAGATCGACGGCGCTACCCTTGGGCTGCGTGGTGTTGGTCAGGGGGTCCGTACGCACCACCAGGCCGCGGCCCACCGTCTCGTCGAAGACCTCGTACTCCTCGCCCGTTTTGAAGCCCGCCGCTTCCAGGGCGGCCCGCGCCTCGGCGACGGGTTGCTGGCGCACGTCCGGTACCTTTACGAGTTCCGGCCCCCGGCTGACCGTGAGAAAGACGACCCGCCCTTTCTTTACCGTCTCCCCCGGCCGGGGGTCCTGTTCGATAACCGTCCCGGAAGGCGCCTCGCTGTAATCCTCCGAGATGCTGTACCGCAGTTCGAGCTCTTCCAGCCGGTGCCTGGCGTCGTCGACCGGCAGGCCGGTAACCTCCGGCACCTCCACCTCCGCCACGTTCAGGTAGGCGCTCAGGGCGAACCACCCGCCCACGAGCACGGCCAGGACACCGATGGCGATAACGGCCCAGCCCCGGGGGGACAACCGTTTTGAGTTGACCGGCCGGTAAACGAGGGTGTCCTCCTCGGGCGCGGGCGGCGACGCGGCTGCGGCGGCGCTCAACTCGCGGCCGAATTCCAGCGCGCTCTGGTAGCGGTCGGCGGGGTTCTTGGCCATCGCCCTGAGCACCACGCGCTCCAATGCCGCCGGCACCGCCGGATTTTTTGCCGAGAGCGGCGGCGGCGCATCCTGCACGTGCTTGAGGGCCACGGCCACCGGGTTGCCGCCGTTAAACGGGACGGTGCCGGTGAGCATCTCGTACAGGACCACCCCGAGGGAGTAGATGTCCGACCGCGCGTCGGCCGCTTCACCGCGTGCCTGTTCCGGTGAAAAGTAGTGCACCGACCCCATAAGGTTCTGCGTCACGGCCAGCGTGGTGCCCGTGGCTTCGCGCGCGATGCCGAAGTCGGCCAGCTTGGCCTGGCCGGCGCCCGTCAACAGGATGTTGTGCGGCTTGACATCCCGGTGGATGATGTGGTGCTGGTGGGCGTGGTGCAATGCATCGCACACCTGCCGGGCTATGGCCACCGCCTTTTCCGGCGCCAGCGCCCCTCGCCGACGCAGGTGCGTTTTAAGATTCTCGCCGGCGACGTACTCCATTACCAGGTAATGGACGTCTCCGTCCTGCCCCACATCGTAGACGTTGACGATGTTCGGGTGGGAAAGGCTGGCCACAGCCTGGGCCTCGCGGTGAAACCGCCGCACGAATTCCTCGTCGCAGGCGAATTCGCTGCGCAAGACCTTAACCGTGACGGGCCTGTGCAGGCGGCGGTCCTCCGCCTTGTAAACGATGGCCATGCCGCCCCCGCCGAGTTGCTCCTGTATGAAATACCGGTTGGACAGAGTCTTACCAATCATCTTCGTCAATCACCACAAGCACCATCGTAATGTTATCGGGCCCGCCCCGTTTGAGGGCCAGGGCAAGCAAGCGCGAAACAGCCTCGTCGGGAGGAAGCGCGCCCGCCATTGCCAGGATCTCTTCGTTCCGCACCTGGTTGGAAAGACCGTCTGTGCACAGGAAAATCCTGTCGCCGGGGGCCAGCGGCAACCGGATGATGTCGGGTTGTACCCGCGCCGATGTCCCCAGCGCCCGCGATATGACGTTGCGGTAGGGATGTTCGACGGCATCCTCACTGGTTATTTTGCCCTGCCGCACAAGTTCTTGCACCAGGGAATGATCCTCAGTCAACTGTCGAATGGTGTTGCCGCGCAAGAGGTATACCCGGCTGTCTCCCACGTGGGCCACGCTCAGCCACCCCTCGCGGACCAGACATGCCGACAGTGTGGTGCCCATACCCGTACACGTGGCGTCCGCCTGCGATAGTTCGTACACTTGGCGGTTCGCGGCTTCGACGGCCGCACCCAGCAGGGCGCACGTGTCTTTCGCCTCGGGGTGCGCTTCGACCTCACCGGCCAGCACCCGCACAGCAGCCCGGCTCGCCACTTCGCCGGCCTGGTGCCCGCCCAGCCCGTCGGCCACGGCGAAGAGGCCCAACTCCTCGCGCACGCAAAGCGCGTCCTCATTGTTGGACCGTACGCGTCCCCGGTGGGTTATGGCAGACCACCGCACAAAATCCCCTCCCGTCTTTCAGACCGCCCGCCGACTTTGGCGCGGCCCCTTAGGAGTTTCCTGCCTCCTTCTTGCTTTGTCGGGCGACGAACCTGCGCCGGAGCTGCCCGCAGGCGGCGTTCACCGAAGCGCCCAGCTTCCGCCGGACCGTTACGGGAACGCCCTCCTGCTCCAGTATACGCCGGAAGGCCGCCACCCTGCGCGGCCCGGAAGGGGTGAAATCCTTCCCTTCCACTCTGTTCAACGGAATGAGGTTGACGTGGCACAGCATACCCCGCACCAGGCCGGCCAGCTGCCGCGCCTGCTCCGGGCTGTCGTTCACCCCGGCTGCCAGGGCGTACTCGAAGGTTACCCGCCGGCCGGTCGACGCGGCGTAAGCCCGGCAGGCGGCGAGCAGTTCTTTAAGCGGGTAGCGGCGGTTGATCGGAACCAGGACGTCGCGCAGCCTGTCATCGGGCGCGTGGAGCGACACGGCGAGGGTGACCGGTAGGCCCTCCCCCGCCAGGTCGTATATCCGGGGCACCAGGCCGCAGGTGGAAAGGGTGATGCGCCGCGGGCTGATTCCCAGGCCACGGGGGGACGCGGCCATGCGCA
>DMDP01000201.1 GCA_003445475.1 Peptococcaceae bacterium
CCGACCTGGCCACCGCCCGCACGCCCGTGGCGAAGAGCCGCCTGGCGGCGCTTTATCTGGCGGGTTACAGCCTTGTTCTCTTCGCCCTCGCGGTCGCCGCCGGCCATTTGCCGTCCCTGGCCTGGGCGGCGGCCCTGTTCTCGCCCCTCGGGCACGAGCTGACCATCTACCTGGGCAAGCAGACGGAGTTGACCGGCCGGCCGCTGTATACCCCGCGGCCGGAAGGGGTTATGGTGCTCGACGTCCTTCCCCGGTCGCCGGCCTGGTATGCCGGGGTGCGATCCGGGGACATAATTTACGAGGTCGACGGCGTCAGGCCTTGCGACCGGAGCACGCTGCAATCACTACTCGCTTCCCCGGGGGCGAAAGAGATCGGTTTTCTGCGGCAGGGGCGCGAGTTCGCCCGCGAAGTGGTGGTGCTGCCGCCGGACGGTCGCTTTGGCATAATCAGCGTACCCGAGGGAAACGAGCAGGTTTTCCTAGAGCTCGGAGCGGCGGGTCTCCTGAGCCGCTGGAAGAGAAAGAGACGTTGACGGCTGCACGCGCGGCCAATATAATTTTACTTAAAAGTTTACTTAAAAGCGGGTAGGAACCCGCCTATTAAACTTTTTGGGGGTGGCCGCTGTGTGCGAGGCTAACGCCTACCTGCGTGAAGGCGACAGAGAAGAGTTGGTCCTGGAAATGGTGGACCGGGTCGTGCCGCACGAGGACGGCCTGTTGCTGGAAGATATATTCGGGCACCGCAAGATTATCAAGGCCAGGATAAAGGAACTGGCGCTGGTAGATCACCGGATCATCCTCGAGCGGGAATAGAGGGACCCGCCGTGCAGTGGGGAGCAGGACAGCTGAGCTTCGAGGATCTGGCGGGGCCACGAACTCTGGAAGAGTTGCGCCGGGAAATCGAGGGTTGCGCCCGGTGCTCCCTGGCGGAAGGGCGCACGCACATTGTGTTCGGTGAAGGAAACCCGCACGCGCGGTTGATGCTGGTGGGTGAGGGGCCGGGAGCCGAGGAAGACCGGCTGGGCCGACCGTTTGTGGGCGCGGCCGGGCAACTGCTGGACAAGATCCTGGCTGCGGCCGGCATCACCCGGGAAGAGGTCTACATCGCGAATATCGTGAAGTGCCGTCCGCCGGGGAACCGCGTCCCGCTCCGGGCCGAGGCCGAGGCCTGCCTGCCCTGGCTCAGGCTCCAGATCCGTCTTATCAATCCGCGGTTTATCGTGGTGCTCGGCTCCACGGCGCTGCAGTACCTGTGCGACCCGCAGGCGCGCATCACGTTCTTTCGCGGGCGCTGGCTCGAGAAGGGCGGTATCCGCATCATGCCCACCTACCACCCGGCGGCGCTCCTCCGCGACCCATCCAAAAAGCGCGACGTCTGGGAAGATTTCAAGAAGGTTCGCGATGCTTACCGGGAACTGGTGAAGAGGTAGCCACCGGCACGAGTTCCTCGTCTCTCCAGGCGGTTAAGCCTTTCCTTTTTGCCTCCTGTAGAAGCGCGGTGTAATAGCATTCGGCCGCGCTGATACTGAAGACCGCAAAGTCGATATAATCCGGCGCGGCAAAATTAAAGTTGTGGAGCGCGACGTGCCACCCTTCGCGGGCGCGGTCGATGCTGTCCACCAGCGGCGCGGTTGCCCCCTTCTGCCCTCCCAAAAACACGCTGATCCCCCCTTCTAAAACTTATGAGGGAACCGGCGCAACAAGACCCCGTGCGTTTTGCTCTCGCGGGGATGCTGCGCCGGCGCGCCGGCCGCAAGGCCGGAGAACACAAACAAATATGGCGAAGTTTTGCAGCGTTCGCCCGGAATTACGCAACTCCCAAGAGGCATGCTAAGAGCAGGGGTGATAAGCGTGCGTCTTGCTGGCAAAATCGTCGCTTGCTGCCTTATTCTGGCCTTGATCGTCCCCGGTTGCCGCAAAAAGGAAGGGGCGGCCAAAATCACCCCGCAGCCGCGCATCGGTTTCGCGCTGGCCGACATGCGCCGCGACGGCAACCGGGTGCTCAAGAGAGAGGTTACGGCGCGCGCGGGGAAGGACGGGGTGCGGGTTCTCTGGCGCGATGCCAAAAACGATCCTATGCAGCAGGAAAGCGACATCGAGACACTGCTCAAGCAGAAGGTGAAGGTGGTTGTGCTCCAGCCGGTGGATCCCCGGGCGGGTCCGGCCATTATCCGGCGGCTGGCCACGGCGCGCACCAGGGTGATCACTCTGGAAACCCTGCCGGCGAACTCTCCGCTTGACGGTTACGTGGCTTCCGATCACGCCCG
This sequence comes from Peptococcaceae bacterium, assembly GCA_003445475.1. GTDB lineage: Bacteria > Bacillota > Desulfotomaculia > Desulfotomaculales > UBA12532 > UBA12532. Next base: position 2,268 of record DMDP01000201.1, read on the forward strand.
CGCCGGCGAACTGGCCGCACGCTTTGTCACCGAGCGGCTGCCTGCGGGCAAGCCGGCACGCGTGCTGTTGCTCCAGGGCGACACGGCGGACTCCATGGCCCGGGAGATCGCCGCCGCGGCGCAGGCGGTGCTGGGCGGTGTGCCGTCGCTAAGCGTTGAAGCCAGCGAACAGCCGCGCTACGACCCGGCGGCGGCGGGAGCCGCCGTGGAGGAGGCCCTGGCGAAGGGGCCGGTGGATGCTGTCATTGCTACCGACAGCCGGTTGATTGTGGGCGTCCTGGATGTCCTGCGGACGCGCGGCCTGCTCGAGCGCGTAATCACGGTGAGTGCCGGGGCGAATCGCGACGCCCTGGGCGCGCTCCTGGCGGGGGAGCACGATGCCGAGGTCGACGTGCGGCCGGATTTGCTCGGACGGTATCTTTACGACGCGGCCCTTGGGCTGGCGCGCGACGGCCGGTGGAACTACGACACCCGCGTGGCCAGCGGCGACTACAGCATCCCGGCCCGGATTGTCCCCGTGCGGTTGATCCGTCCCGAAAACACCTTCCTGCTCGACGAGCAGCTCAAGGGAGCGGGGCCGCCCCCGCGCAAACAAGAGCGCCCGTCCGGGGAAGGCGGACAGGAGCAGGGCTCCCGGGAGGGCCGGGGCGGCGAGCAGGGGCAGGGCGGCGCCGAGGGTAAAAAGAAGACTAAATTGAAGATTACCACCCGGGAAGGGAAAACCGTGGAGGTGGAGATCGAGGGCGAGGTTAAGAAGATAGAGAGCACGCCGGCCGGCGGCCCGGCAGGAGAAGGGGGCCGGTGATGCCTGACCGGTGCGTGTGATAAGCCGGCTCCTTATGGTATAATCTGGTTAGAACCGGATGAGGGGGATGCGCAGGTGAGCCAGGAGCGACTTGCCGGCGGACGCGGTAAAGGTCGAGTTTGAGTACGAGGAAGAGGACGGCAGGAGAGAACTGGAAATCGAGCTCAAGTGGGGCGGTTGAAAAACCGCTCCGCTTTTGTGGTATAATGCGTGGTGGAGGGAGGTGGCGGCATGCCTCCTTTTAAACTTCATTCGCCCTTTACGCCGAAGGGCGACCAGCCCAAGGCCATCGCGCAACTCACCGAGGGGCTGGATAAGGGCTACCGGCATCAGACGCTTCTCGGGGTGACCGGCTCGGGGAAGACTTTCACCATGGCGCACGTCATTGCCAACGCGCAGCGGCCGACGCTGGTGATCGCGCCCAACAAGACACTGGCCGCCCAGCTTTGCGCGGAGTTCAAGGAGTTTTTCCCCGAAAACGCGGTGGAGTACTTCGTCAGCTACTACGACTATTACCAGCCGGAGGCGTACATCCCGGAAACGGATACCTACATCGAGAAAGACGCCATGATCAACGACGAAATTGACAAGCTGCGCCACGCGGCCACGGCGGCCCTGCTGGAGCGGCGGGATGTGATCATCGTCGCCAGCGTCTCGTGCATCTACGGTTTGGGCGACCCGGAGGAGTACCGCACGCTGGTGGTCTCGTTGCGGCGGGGCCAGAGTTACGACCGCGACGCCGTAATTCGCAAGCTGGTGGCCATCCAGTACGAGCGCAACGACATCAACTTTGCGCGCGGGCGCTTCCGCGTGCGCGGGGACGTCCTGGAAGTCTTCCCGGCGGCTTGGGGAGAGCGCGCGATAAGGATCGAGTTTTTCGGCGACGAAGTGGGAAGGATCGTCGAGTTCGACGCGCTCACCGGGGAAGTACTGGGCGAGCGCTACCAGGTCTCGATCTTTCCGGCCAGCCACTACGCCACGTCCCGCCCGCGCCTGGAACGGGCGATTGCGGGCATCGAGGCGGAGTTGAAGGAACGGCTGGCGGAATTGCGCGCCGCGGGGAAATTGCTGGAGGCCCAGCGGCTGGAGCAACGCACCAACTACGATCTGGAAATGCTGCGGGAGATGGGGTACTGCAAGGGCATCGAGAACTATTCCCGGCACATCACCGGCCGCGCCCCCGGCGAGCCGCCGTACACGCTGCTCGATTTTTTCCCGGACGACTTCGTGGTCTTTATCGACGAGTCGCACATCACGGTGCCCCAGATCGGTGGTATGTACGAGGGAGACAGGTCCCGCAAGGAGTCGCTCGTCGAGTACGGCTTCCGTCTCCCCTCGGCCTTTGACAACCGCCCGCTGAAGTTCGACGAGTTTATGGCCCGGGGGCACCAGGTGGTCTACGTTTCGGCGACGCCGGGCCCCTACGAGATCAAGCACAGCGTCCAGGTCGTGGAGC
>DMDP01000237.1 GCA_003445475.1 Peptococcaceae bacterium
CCTGAACCTGACGCGGCGTGTGGGCCAGATCCAGCGCGGCCTGGCCAGGCTGGAGCAGGATCTCTCCCAGACCTTGCCGGAGATGCCCGGGGAGATGGGCCAGATCAGCCGCGCCATAAATCATCTGGCCCGCAGCCTGGTCGAGAAGGAGCAATTGCTGGAGGAATACCGCCGCTCGCAGTGCCTGGTGGCCCTGGGCCGGCTGGTGACCAACATCGCGCACGAACTGAAAAACCCGGTGAGCATTATCAAGGCCACGGCGCAGCTAATGGCATCGAATATAAAGGACGTCCCGGCTTTAGATGAATACGTTAAAATGATCGAGGAGCAGGCCAACCGCCACAACAACCTGATCAAGGAGCTCATCGAGTTCGGGCGGCCGAACGACGTGCGCTTTGAGGAAGTTAAGCCCGGCGAGCTGGTTGCCGAGGTTTTAGAATCGACCGCGCCGCTCCTCCGGCAGCACAACATTACCCTCGATCTCGATATAGAACCGTCGCTTCCTGTGATAAAGGGGGATCGCGAGCGGCTGAAGCAGGTGTTTATAAACCTGATCCTCAACGCGGTGCAGGTGATGCCGGACGGCGGCCGTCTGTCGGTGTGCGGCTTTGCCACCGGCGAGGCCGTCTGCATCTCCTTCCGCGACACGGGTCCCGGTATTGCCGAAGAAGACCTGAAGCAGATCTTTGAGCCGTTCTACACCACGAAGCCGGGTGGCGGGGGGCTGGGCCTGGCCCTGAGCGATCAGATCGTGAAGATCCACGGTGGTGAAATCAGGGCCGAAAGCGGTCCCGGAGGCGGCGCCACCTTTACCGTTTGCCTCCCGCGCAGCTTGGAACAAGAGGTACGGGAGGGTTGAGGCGATGCCGATTCCCAGGATTATCGTCATCGACGACGAAGAAGGCATGTGCTGGGCGGTGGCCAGGGCGTTGCAGGAGGAAGGTTATTTCGTAAGAACCGCCACCAGCGGCCCCGACGGACTGGCGCTGGTGGAGCAAGAAGGGGCCGACCTGGTTCTGCTGGACATCAGGATGCCGCGCATGAGCGGCCTCGAAGTCCTCAAGCGCATAAAGCTCCTGCACCCCGCCATGCCGGTGATTATCATGACCGGTTTCGGCAGCATGCCCACGGCCCTCGAGGCCATCGAGAAGGGGGCCGCCGGCTACATCACCAAGCCGTTTAATATCGACGACCTCAAGGCGGCGGTCAAGAAAACGCTCGCCACCGGCAACCACTGGATTGAATGTTAATCCAGGCCGAACTTGTGCATGCGGTAGAGCAACGCCGAGCGGCTGATGCCCAGGAGGCGCGCCGCCTGCGTCCGGTTGCCCCCGGTTTTGGCCAGAGCCCGCTGAATGAGCAGTTTTTCCACCTGTTCCAGGGTCATGTCCCCGTCGCCGGCCGGCAGGGAGGGAGGCAACGAAGAAGAACCGTCCTGCAGTTCCCTGGGTAAGTGCCGCGGCCGAATTTCCTCGCCCTGGCAAAGGATCAACGCCCGCTCGATAACGTTCTGCAGTTCGCGCACGTTTCCCGGCCAGTGGTAGCGGTGCAGGAGGGCCATCGCCTCCTCGGCGATGCCCGGGCTCTGGTAATAAGGCCGGAACCGCTGCAAGAAATGCCGTACCAGCAACGGAATGTCCTCTTTGCGCTCGCGCAAAGGGGGGATGTGGATGCGCACGACGTTCAGCCGGTAGTACAGGTCCTCGCGAAAACGGCCCGCGGCCACCGCTTCCTCGATCGGCCGGTTTGTTGCCGCGATAACGCGCATGTCAACCTGAACGGTTTCGCTGCCCCCGACGCGGGTGAAGGACTTGTCCTGCAGCGCCCGCAAAAGTTTGACCTGCATCGCCGGGGGCATTTCCGCCACTTCGTCCAGAAAAATGGTGCCGCGGTGGGCGACCTCGAAGCGCCCGATGTGGCGTTTGACCGCGCCGGTGAAAGCCCCCTTCTCGTGGCCAAAAAGCTCGCTCTCCAGCAGGTGCTCGGGCACGGCGGCGCAGTTTACCGGCACGAAGGGGCCATCTTTGCGGGGGCTCAGCCGGTGGATGGCCACGGCCACGACCTCCTTGCCGGTGCCGCTTTCCCCGGTGATGAGCACCGTGGCGTCGGTCGGGGCCACGCGGCGAATAAGCTCGCGCAGTTCCAGAATGGCCTTGCTGCATCCGACGAGATCCTGGTAGTTCCTGGTCAGTTCGCTCCGGAGGAAGTCCAGCTCGTTGTGCAGCCGGTTAATCTCAAGAATGCGCTTGACCACCAGCCTCAATTCGTGCAGCTCGAAGGGTTTGGTAATGTACCCTGCCGCACCGCGCTTCAGGGCCTGGACGGCGGTCTCAATGGTCCCGTAGCCGGTAATCATAATAACGGGCGTCCCGGGGTGCCTTTCCTTTATCCTGGGGAGCACCTCCAACCCGTCCATGTCGGGGAGCTTGAGGTCGAGCAGGACGAGGGAAACATTCTGCCGCCCGAGGACTTCCAGCCCTTCGCCGGCGCACCCCGCCGTCAACACCGTGTACCCGTCCTGCGACAGGGCCTTGGCCAGCGCCCAGCGCAGATCTTCTTCGTCGTCAATAACCAGTACCTGTGGCAGCAACGTCCCCCCACCTCCTCGGCATGGCAAATAAAAATTCTTTAGTACCGTTGCAAACCCTGCAAAAATATTTTGGATACGGTATTGACAATAAAAAAGCGGTTTGCTACGGTGAAGGCAAAGATGGAGAGCGGTTATTGCCGGTATAGGCCCTGTGAAAGGTATAACAATCACATTTGTAGTGACAACTAACTCGTAGGCGTCGCTGCCGTTCCGGCCATTTGCGGCTACAGCGTACGGCCAAAAGGCAGCCGGGGTTCCGACGAGCAAAGGAGGGCGGGAGCATGTCCGTGGGCGTTGAAAAGCGCGAGAAGGATGAACTGACCCTCACGCAGCGCGAGCAATTGTTGTTGCGGTTTATACGGCGGCTGGGGTGGGGAGACTTGAAAATCCGGGTCGAAAACGGCCAACCCGTTGTAATATATGAAGCCATTCGCACCTTTAAACTTGAAGAAAATGTCGCCTTCGACATACCCCTGCGGGAGGGCGAATCCTCGCGCAGGCCCGCCGCTGGCCGAACCAACGACAACTTGCGGCGCAGCGCATATAAATAAGCAAGGACCATAAAGAAAACAGGGCCGAATCGAACAACGATAGGCCGGGATGCCACCGGGAGGTGGGTACCCGGCCTTTTTCGTCTGCGGGTTCGCCAGGCGGGAGGAGGGGGACCATGGGCGTTCCGGATTTGACAAACCGGGAAAGGCAGTTGATTCTCTTTATCCGGCAGCTTGGCTGGGGCGAGGTCAGAATCCGGGTGGAAAACGGCCAACCGGTGGTTATCCAGGAAGCGATTAGAACGTATAAGCTGGAGGAAGAAAAGACCCCGGGCAGAAAGAAGGCTCCGGGTTGAAACGGGGGTGGCGGGGCATGACCGAACTGGCCAGGGTTTTTGAAGTTCTTGAAAAGGCCGGCTTCGAGGTGTTGCCGGTGCCGGGCATGCGGTGGCTTGAATTGCGGAAGGCGGGCACACCCCGGATCTGCATGAAGGAAAAAACGTTGCGCGAACTGGTGGGTGCGCTTGGCGAAGACCCGGAGCTGGTTGCCCGGTGCCTGACGGACCCGATGATGGTCCGGCTGCTCAAGGAGGAGGCCAGGGCCCTGGAGGCCTGAATGCACCCGGCGGAAAAATTCGGCGGCCGAATCGAACAACGATAGGCC
>DMDP01000053.1 GCA_003445475.1 Peptococcaceae bacterium
GGTCAATTATTGTGATCATTAACATTTTGATCCAGCGCGCGGTACTGGATGGCTTCGCCAATGTGCTCCTCCGTGATCTGGTCGCTTCCTGCAAGATCGGCAATGGTGCGTGCCACTTTAAGGATGCGGTCGTGGGCTCGCGCACTGAAGTTCCAGCGGCGGAAGGCCGATTCCAGCAAGCGCTTGGCGCCTCGCGTAAGGGGGCAGTGCCGTCTCAGGGCGCGGCCATCCGTGGCGGCGTTGTACGGAATGCCTTCCGAACCAAAGCGCTCCCGCTGCCGCTGCCGCGCCGCTTCCACACGCCGCCTCACGACGGCGGAACTTTCTCCGTCCCGGGCCGCCGCCAAATCTTCATACGGCAGGCGCGGCACCTCCACCTGCAGGTCGATGCGGTCCATGAGGGGGCCGGAAAGACGGGCCAGGTAACGCCGGATCTGCAACGGGGTGCAGCGGCATTCCTTTACCGGGTCGCCAAAGAAACCACACGGACAGGGATTCGCGGCCATGACCAGGATAATGCGGGCGGGGTACGTAACCGAGGCACTGGCACGGCAGACGGTTATCACCCCGTCTTCAAGCGGCTGCCGCAGCGCCTCCAGGCTGTCCCGGCCGAACTCGGTAGCCTCGTCGAGAAATAACACGCCGTGGTGGGCGAGGCTGATTTCACCCGGCCGGGGTATCCGCCCGCCGCCCGTGAGGGAGGCGGAGGAAGCCGTATGGTGGGGCGCCCGGAAGGGCCGCCGGGTTACAAGGTGCTGCCCGGGCGGCAACAGCCCCGCGATGCTGTGCAACATGGTGACCTCGATGGCCTCCTCGAGGGTCATGGCCGGCATAATACCCGGGAGCCTGCGCGCCAGCATCGTTTTACCGGACCCCGGCGACCCGAGGAGCAGGACGTTGTGTCCTCCCGCCGCCGCCACCTCAAGGGCCCGCTTGGCGGCCATCTGGCCCCTGACGTCCGCTAAGTCCGGCACTGCGGTATCTGCCCGGGCAAGCACGGCGTGCGGATCCGCTTTCACCGGTGCAAGTGCGATCTCTCCCCGCAGGAAGCGCACCGTTTCTTCCAGTCTTGAGACCGGATACACGCTGGAATTGCCCGCCAGGGCCGCCTCCTCCGCGTTTTCCAACGGTACGACCAGGGCTTCAATGCCGTTGCGGGCGGCCACCACCGCCGCCGCCAGTGCCCCGTTAACGGACCGTACAGAACCGTCAAGGGACAATTCGCCCACGAAAGCGCAGCGTTCGTCCGGGACGGGCACCTGCTCCGTAGCGGCCAGGATGCCGACCGCCATCGGCAGGTCGAACCACGTACCTTCCTTTCTGACATCGGCCGGAGCCAGATTAACCGTTATTCTTTTTAAAGGAAACTCGTAACCCGCGTTCCTGATGGCCGCCCGGACCCGGTCTTTCGCCTCCCTCACGGCGGTATCCGGGAGGCCGACAATCTCCCACCCGGGAAGGCCGCTGGCAACATCCACCTCTACCCGCACCATCGATCCATTTAACCCGCTAAGGGCGATGCTGTGCGTTACGGCAAGCATATTGCGCCCCCATTTAACAAAATACCCCGGATATATTCGTCCAACAACGACCTTTTCCTTCTTGTAGATGCGTAAAGAGCAGATGTTGACATGTGGCGGATGCCCAATTAGAATTTTTCCATCCGTGGCATCAAACCCAGGGAGGTGAGGGGGTGCCGCCCGTTATTGAAGCGGAAGGGCTTACCAGGGTCTTCCCCGGCCACATCGTGGCGGTGGATCGCGTTTCCTTTGCCGTTGAGCAGGGCGAAATCTTCGGCTTCCTGGGGCCGAATGGAGCGGGAAAGTCTACGACCATCATGATGCTCACCACCCTGCTGCGGCCCACGGCCGGTACCGCCCGCGTCGCGGGGTTCGACGTGGTGCGCCAACCCGAGCGCGTCCGCGCCAGCCTGGGGTACGTTTCGCAAGACCTTGCGGTTGACGATAACCTGACCGGGATCGAAAACCTGACGTTGCAGGCGAGACTGTATCATCTTCCCCGGCAGGAGGCGCGGCGCCGGATTGCTGAGGTGCTCCAGCTCGTAGGGCTCGCCCACCGGGCCAGAGACCGCGTGGAAACCTATTCCGGGGGCATGCGCAAGCGTCTCGATATTGCGGCAGGCCTTTTGCACCGGCCAAAGGTGCTGTTTCTTGACGAGCCTACGCTCGGCCTGGACATCCAGACCAGGCGCGAGATCTGGCGATATGTCAGGGATTTGCGGGCCAATACAGGAATGACGGTCTTTCTTACCACCCATTATATGGAAGAGGCGGATGTCCTGTGTGACCGCGTCGCCATTATCGACCGGGGGCAAATTAAGGCCGTGGGCCGCCCGTCCGAACTGAAGGCCGGCCTTGGGGGCGACGTCATTACGCTCCGCCTGGCCGGAACGCCGTCTGCCCAACGGGTCACGTCCGCTCTGCGGGGGATACCCTTTGTCGCTGACGTCCGGTTTTATGAAGGGGAATATGTAGTAACGGCCCGGGACGGCGAAAAGACCCTGCCCCTCGTCTTCGAGGCGCTGCAACGCGTCGGGGAACAGATCGTAGCCGTGACCCTCAAGCAGCCTTCCCTGGACGATGTCTACCTGGCCATCACAGGACGCGGATTGCGGGACGACACGGAAGGCCGCGAGGACGCCATTCGGCACCGTATCCGCATGCGGAGGATAAGGGCATGAAGCTCTGCACCCTTCTGACCGATAGCTACTGGGTTTTCTGGCGCGAGATGAAGCGCCTGCTCGTCCAGCGCGCACGCATCGCCATCGCCGGCATACAGCCGCTGATCTGGCTCATCCTGATGGGCAATGCCATGGGCGGCCTTACCGCCAATCCTGCGACGTACCGCTTGCTCGGAACCGAGAACTACCTGGAGTTTATGACCCCCGGCATCATGATCATGTCCACACTCTTCGGGGGCATTTTCGGCGGCATCTCCGTTATCTGGGACCGCCGCACCGGCTTCCTTAACAAGATGCTGGCCGCCCCGATTAAACGTGCGGCCATCCCGGTGGGGAAGATCACGGCTATCACCCTGCAGAGTGCGTTTCAGGTCACTTTTATTGCGGCCATCGCCGCCGCCATGGGCGTGAAATTCGCCACCGGGGTACCCGGGTTTTTTCTGATTCTTTGCATAATGATCCTGTTTTCTTACGGCATCGCCGGCGTGTCCCTCGCGCTGGCCTCGGTACTCAGATCGCACGAGGCACTGATGGCGGTAACCAACCTCTTAACCCTGCCGATGGTTTTCGCCTCCAATGCCATCTTCCCGCGCGAAGCTATGCCGGCCTGGCTCAAGGCGATAGCCACTTACAACCCCTTAACCTATGCCGTTACACCTCTGCGCACCCTGGTCCTGGAGGGCTGGGTTTGGGAAAAGATATGGCCGGGGCTTCTTGCCATGGGCTTCTTTGCCGCCGCCGCCGTTGCGATCTCGGCCCGCCAATTCGCCCGCTCCGAAGTTTAAGAAGTTTAAAAAGTTAAAAAGCGTTCCTGATGTGTTCGATGTGGGGCTCTCGCCCCGGCCCCCACGTCACGGCGATAACGTCGAAACGATAGGCGGCCGCCCGCACTCCCTTCTCGCTCAGGAAGCGCCGGGCCAGCCGCCTGATCCTGGCCTGCTTTCGCCGTACCACGCTTTCCTGCGGCAACCCGAACGCCGTACCGCGCCGCGCTTTGACTTCGACAAAGACAAGAATGTCGCCGTCCAGCGCCACCAGGTCCAGTTCCCCTTCCGGGCAGCGGTAGTTCCGGCAGACGATCTTATAACCCTGTGTCAGGAGATACGCCGCCGCAGCTTCTTCACCGGCACGCCCCGTTTGCCGGCGCCCATCCGCCCGAGCGCCGGGTGCCAGCAGGTCCCTGACGGGCGAGAAAGCGAGGCGGTGCACCGGCGAAGGACCGTATTGGTAAAGCGCCGCGATATGCTCCGGTGTCGGGTAACCACGGTGGCGCCGGAACCCGTAGACCGGGTACTGCTCGTCCAGCATGTCCATTATACGGTCGCGTGTAACCTTGGCCAGGATGGAAGCGGCGGCAATGCAGGCGCTGGCGGCGTCTCCCTTGACCAGCGGCGTTTGCGGGATGGCCAGTTCGGGGAGGGGATGGGGTCCGTCCACGAGGACCCAGTCCGGGCTGACCTTGAGGCTGGCCAGGGCCCGCCGCATCGCCAGGTGGGTGGCCCGCAGGATGTTGATGGCGTTGATCTCCTCGACGCTGGCCCCTTTCACCGACCAAGCCACCGCCGCCTCTTTAATACGTAACGCCAGTTGCTCGCGCTGGCGCGGCGTGAAG
>DMDP01000159.1 GCA_003445475.1 Peptococcaceae bacterium
GTGAACATCGTGCGCGGCGGGCCGGGGGTGGGAAACATCGCCCCGGGGCGGAGCGACTCCTTCCGGGCCACCCGCGGCGGGGGACACGGGGACTACCGCCACATTGTTCTCGCCCCTTCTTCCGTGCAGGAGATTATCGACCTCATGGGCCTGGCCTTCGATCTTGCGGACCGGTACCGCAACCCGGTGATGGTGGTGGGCGACGGCATTCTGGGGCAGATGATGGAACCGGTCGAATTGACGGAGGAAGAACCCCCGGTGCTCCCCGCCAAGCCCTGGGCCACCATCGGTACGGGGGGGCGCGGCCGGACCAATATCATTAATTCCCTCTACATCGTCCCCGAGGAACTGGAGGCGGTGAACCGCAGGCTCGCCGCCAAGTACGCGCGTATGCAAGAAGAGCAGCGCTGGGATACGTACCGCCTGGACGGCGCCGAGGTGGTGGTCGTGGCCTACGGGACGATGGCACGCATCGCCCGCGCGGCCGTCGACAGGGCCTGCGCCCGCGGTGTGGCGGCAGGGCTGATACGGCCTGTGACGCTGTGGCCGTTTCCGCGGCGCGCGTTCGCGCAGGTCGGTCCCGGGGCGCGCTGCTTCCTCGCCGTGGAAATGAGCGCGGGCCAAATGGTTGAGGACGTGCGGCTGGCGGTCGAGGGGGCGCGGCCGGTGCACTTTTACGGCAGGACCGGCGGTGTGGTGCCGTCGGTGCGCGAGGTGGCGGAAGCCATTATCAAGGTGGCGGGAGGTGCAACCGGTGGCCAGGATCTTTGCCAGGCCTCAAGCGCTGACGTCTAAAGCCTTTCATTACTGTCCCGGGTGCACCCACGGCATCATCCACCGGCTGGTCGCCGAGGTGATCGACGAACTCGGCGTCCGGGAGAACACCGTCGGCGTGTGTCCGGTGGGGTGCGCGGTGTTTGCGTACGATTACTTCAACGTCGATATGATCGAGGCCGCACACGGCAGGGCGCCCGCGGTGGCCACCGGTGTCAAGAGGGTGTTGCCCGACCGGGTGGTGTTCACCTACCAGGGTGACGGCGACCTGGCGGCCATCGGCACGGCGGAGATCGTGCACGCCGCGGCGCGGGGCGAAAATATAACCGTTATCTTCGTCAATAATGCGATTTACGGGATGACCGGCGGCCAGATGGCTCCGACCACCCTTCTCGGCCAGAAGACCACAACCACGCCCCAAGGGAGGGACGCAAGGCTGGCCGGGTATCCGTTGCGGGTGGCGGAAATGCTGAGCACCATCGAAGGGGCGGCCTACGTGGCCCGGGCGTCGGTGCACAACCCGAAGAACGTGAGGCGTGCCCGGCAGGCCATCAAGAGGGCGTTTGAGGTACAGCTCGCCGGGGGCGGGTTTGCGCTCGTCGAGGTCCTTTCCACGTGCCCCACCAACTGGGGCTTGAGCCCGGTGGAGGCCTTGCAGTGGCTCGAGGAACACATGCTTCCCGTCTACCCGCTCGGCGAATTCAAGGTCCCGCAAGCCGCGACGGGAGGGGAAAAGTAATGCTCTGGGAGATTTTGCTTGCGGGGTTCGGGGGGCAGGGCATTCTTCTGGCCGGCCAGTTGATCGCCTATGCGGGCCTGCGCCAGGGAAAGCACGTGGCCTGGATCCCGTCCTACGGCCCCGAGATGCGCGGCGGGACCGCGAATTGCTCCGTGACGGTGGCCGACGAGCCGATAAGCTGCCCTCTGGTTACCGAACCCCTGGTCCTCATCGCCATGAACCAGCCGTCCCTGGAGAAATTCGAAACCGCGGTCGTGCCCGGAGGCCTGGTCCTGTACAACCGCTCGCTGATTAACCGGACGGTGCAGCGGCGCGACGTGCGGGCCCTGGACGTACCGGCGAACGCGCTGGCGGAGGAACTGGGCAACGTACGGGTGGCCTCGATGGTCTTGGTGGGCGCCTTTATCGGGGCGACGGGAGCGGTGAGCCTGGAGGCGGCCCGGGAGGCCCTCGCCGACGTCCTGCCGCCGCGGCGCCACAACCTGTTGCCGGTGAACCGGGAGGCGCTTGGCCGGGGTGCGGCCATAGGCGCCCGTTGCCGGTGGCCGTCGGCCGGGGACGGTGCCGGCGAAAAATAGGTCAGGCCGGGAAGGGTTCCGGGAAGAAACAGAGAAATGGTCCTATTTATATATTGTTAACCAACCTTTTAACCGGTATGCGGGGGAGGAGTGCCCGGTCTTTGACGGTCCAACTTGTCATCGAAGGGTTGTCTTTAGCTTTTGGCGGCGTGACCGCGCTTAACGGCATCGACCTCGAGATTCAACAGGGGAAGATAACCGCCATTATCGGCCCCAACGGGGCCGGCAAAACCAGTCTCTTGAACTGCATCAGCGGCCTTTACCGGCCCAGCCGCGGCCGCATCCTCTTTGAAGGGCGCGACATCACCCACCTGTCGCCGGATGCCAGGGCACGTCTCGGTATCGGCCGCACCTTTCAAAACATCGAGCTCTTCAAGCACATGACCACCCTCGACAACCTGATGCTGGGCAGGCACATCCACCTCCGGACGGGGCTGCTCGCCGGCGGTCTTTACTGGCTGGGGGCGTGGCGGGAGGAGGCCCTTCACCGCCGCCGGGTGGAAGAAATCATCGATTTTTTGGAAATCGAAAGCGTCCGCAACAAGCCCGTCGGCACCCTTGCCTACGGCCTGCAAAAACGCGTTGAGCTCGGACGGGCGCTGGCGCTTGAACCCAGGCTTCTCCTGCTGGACGAACCCATGGCCGGGATGAACACCGAGGAAAAGGAGGACATGGCGCGCTTTATTCTCGACGTGGCCGAGGAGTGGGGCACGACCATGATCCTTATCGAGCACGACATGGGCGTGGTAATGGACATCTCCGACTGGGTAGTGGCGCTGGACTTCGGCAGCAAGATCTTCGAGGGTACACCCCTGGAGGCCCAGCAATCACCGGAGGTCATCCGGGCCTACCTGGGCATGTAGCGGGAGAAAGGTGAAGCATGCGGGAAGACACTTTACCCAAGCTGCTAATGCGCAACGCCGCCCGGCTGGGCGGCAAGATCGCCCTGCGCGAGAAAGAGTTCGGCATCTGGCAGTCGGTTTCCTGGGAGGCGTACGCCAGGCACGTCCACGACTTTGCGCTCGGGCTGGTAGTCCTGGGTTTCAAGAGGGGCGACAAGGTGGCGATCGTCGGCGACAACCGGCCGGAGTGGCTTTACGCCGAGCTCGCCGCCCAGGCCCTCGGGGGGGCCGCGGTCGGCATCTACCAGGACAGCCTGCCGCGCGAACTGGCCTACATTATCGACCACGCCGACGCCACGATGGTGGTGGTGGAGGACCAGGAACAGGTCGACAAGATCCTGGAGATTAAGGACGAACTCCCCAAGGTCAGGAAAGTCGTCTATTACGACCCGAAAGGGCTCAGGTCGTACACGGATTCTTGGCTTATCTACTTTCCCGAGGTGGAGGCCCTTGGCAAGGAATACGCCGCCAGGCACCCGGAGTTCTTCGCCGGCGAGGTGGCCCGCGGTCAGGGCGAGGACGTCGCCCTTATCGCCTACACGTCCGGCACGACCGGTGTGCCCAAGGGTGCCATGCTGACGCATTGCAACCTGATCAGCATGGCGAAGAATCTCCTGGCGATCGACCCGCTGGAGGAGGGTGACGATTTCCTTTCGTTTTTGCCCTTGGCCTGGGTGGGCGAACAGATGCTGGCGGTTTCCGCCGCGCTCTGGGCCGGGGTTACCGTCAATTTCCCTGAAGAGCCGGAAACGGTCCGAGAAAACCTGCGCGAGATAGGGCCGCACGTAATGTTCTCGCCGCCGCGGATCTGGGAAGACATGGTATCGCGGGTAATGGTCAAGATCGAGGACGCCAGCTTTTTCAAGCGTTTCGTATACCGCCTCCTGATGCCCGTCGGCTACCGGCTGGCGGACTGCCGTTTTGCCAAAAAACCGGTGCCGTTCTGGCTGCGGCTGGGCTACCATATCGCCGACTTCATTCTGTTCAGCGCCATAAAAGACCACCTGGGGCTGGTGCGTCTCAAGCGGGCGTACACGGGCGGCGCGGCCCTGGGGCCGGACGTCTTCCGCTTCTTCCACGCCCTGGGGGTAAACCTCAAGCAGATTTACGGGCAGACGGAGATCGCCGGCATTTCGGTGACGCACCGGGACGGGGATGTCAAGGGCCACACCGTGGGGCTCCCGATCCCGGAGACGGAGATCCGCATTGGGGAAGACGGCGAGATCCTTTCCCGAAGCCCCAGCGTCTTTATCGGTTACTACAAGAACCCCGAAGCCACGGCCCAGACGCTGGCCGGCGGGTGGCTCCACTCGGGCGACGCCGGCTACCTGGACGAAAACGGGCACCTGGTGGTTATCGACCGCCTGAAGGACGTTATGCGCCTGGCGGACGGGAGTATTTTCTCCCCGCAGTTCATCGAAAACAAGTTGAAATTCAGCCCCTACGTGCGCGAGGCCGTCGTAATCGGCAAGGACCGCCCTTACGTGGTGGCCTTGATCAACATCGACATGTATAATACCGGCAAGTGGGCCGAAAAACGGCAACTGGCCTATACGACCTACATCGACCTCAGCCAGAAGCCGGAGGTCCTGGACCTGGTTACCGGCGAGGTGTTGCGGGTCAACAAGGAGTTGCCCGAACCGGTGCGGATCAAGAAGTTCGTTATCCTGCACAAGGAACTCGACGCCGACGACGAGGAGCTCACCAGGACGCGCAAGGTGCGGCGGCGCTTCGTCGAGGAGAAATACCGGTCGCTGATCGAGGCCCTTTACGCGGATCAGGAGACGGTCGGTGTCGAATCGCGGGTGCGTTACCGGGACGGGCACGAGGCCCTGGTCAGCACGGCGCTCAAGGTTATTACGCTTGCCTGAGGGGGATAGGAATGGACTTTTTTCTGCAAGTATTGGTCACCGGGCTGGTAGTCGGAAGCATCTACGCGCTTGTCGCCCTGGGTTTCGTCCTTATATACAAGGCAAGTGACGTCATTAACTTCGCCCAGGGCCAGCTGTTGTTGATCGGGGCGTACGTAAGCCTGACCCTGGCGACGACCTACAAGGTCCCCTTTTTCCTTGCCGTCCTGTGCACCCTGGCGGCCAGCGTCGTCGTGGGGCTGGCCATCGAGCGGTTCATCCTGCGACCCTTCATCGGCGAGCCCGTCATCTCGGTGATCATGGCCACCATCGGCCTGTCCAGTTTTCTCGGGGGCCTGATCCAGGTTATATGGGGAACGGAAACGCGCACCTTTCCCCAGGTGTTTCCGACCGCCCCGGTGCATCTCGGCCCGGTGGCGGTATCGCAGGTTTACCTCTGGTCGCTCGGCCTTTCCCTCTTCCTGCTCCTGGTTTTCTCGGTCTTCTTTAAATACTCCAGCACCGGGATCGTGATGCGCGCCACCGCCGACGACCAGAACGCGGCCCTTTCCATGGGCATCAGCGTCAAGAAGGTGTTCGGCATCACGTGGGCCATCGCCGCAGTGGTTGCGGCCATCGGCGGCATCCTGCTGGGCAATATTAACGGGGTCAATTCTTCGCTGGCCCAGATAGGTTTGAAGGTGCTGCCGGTAGCGATTCTGGGGGGCCTGGACAGCATCCCGGGCGCGGTCCTGGGCGGTTTCATCATCGGCCTTCTGGAAAACGTAGCGGGGGGATACCTCGATCCGCTTGTCGGCGGGGGATGAAAAAAGGGGCTCGGAAGAGGGTCGTGCAGGGGAAGAGGAGAGATATCGGTGGGCGGCCGTTAATTAAAAAAAAAAAGAAAAAG
>DMDP01000150.1 GCA_003445475.1 Peptococcaceae bacterium
GGTTCCCCCCCCCGCCCCGCCGGCCCGCCGCGCCGCCCCCGCCGGGGGGGGGGGGCCGGCGCTCGCTCCCCCCCCGCCACAAGCGGCGGGCCGCGGCCACGCGCGCGGCGGTAAAGGCCTTGGGATTGCAACTGCTCCCGCCGGAAGCGGCAGCCTCGCCGGTGGTGACGGCGGTGCGCGCCCCGCGCGGGGACGATGCCGACGAACTGCGCAAGGTGCTGGCCGACCGGTTCGGCATCTACTTTGCGGGAGGCCAGGGAGAACTGAAAGGGCGCATCTTTCGCATCGCCCACATGGGGTACGTGGACGAGGCGGACATCCTGTGCGCCATCGCGGCGCTGGAAGTGGCGCTGGCCACCCTGGGCTTCGACGTAGCCCTGGGCAGCGGCACGGCGGCGGCGCAGCGGGTGTTTCTTGAGACGGGAGGTGAAGGATAGTGTTCCGCGTACTGGTTACAGACAACGTGGCTGACGAGGGGGTCGCGGCCCTGAACCGCGAGCCGGACATCACCGCCGACGTGCGCCAGAAACTCACGCCGGAGGAGTTGCTGGCGATCATCGGCGACTACGACGGCCTCATCGTCCGGAGCGCCACAAAGGTCACGAAAGAGGTGCTGGAGCGCGGCACCCGCCTTAAGGTCGTCGGGCGGGCCGGTGTGGGGGTGGACAACATCGACGTGGCCGAGGCCACGAAGCGCGGGATCATCGTGGTTAACGCTCCCGGCGGCAACACCATCGCCGCCACCGAGCACACCCTGGCCCTGATGCTCGCCCTGGCCCGGAACGTGCCGCAGGCCGACGCGAAGCTCAAGTCCGGCGTGTGGGACAAGAAGTCCTTCGTCGGCGTCGAGTTGCGCAACAAGGTGCTCGGCGTGCTCGGGCTGGGCCGCATAGGCGGGGCCGTGGCCAAGCGGGCGCAAGCCTTCGCCATGACCGTCGTCGCCTACGACCCTTACATAGCCGAAGAAAGGGCAAGGGAACTGGGCGTCGAGCTCTGTTCTTTCGAAGAGGTGCTCCGGCGGGCCGATTTCCTGAGCGTGCACATGCCGCTGACCAAGGAAACCTACCACTTGCTGGGCGCCCGGGCTTTCGCCATGATGAAAGACGGCGCGCGGCTGGTGAACTGCGCGCGCGGCGGGATAGTGGACGAGAACGCCCTGTATGAAGCGCTCAAGTCGGGCAAGCTGGGCGGCGCCGCCCTGGACGTCTTCGAAAAGGAGCCCGTCACCGCTTCGCCGCTGTTTGAGTTGCCGAACGTCATTGTCACCCCGCACCTCGGCGCTTCGACGCGCGAGGCGCAGGTGAGCGTGGCGGTAGACGTTGCCGAAGAGGTGGTCGCCGCCCTGCGCGGCGAGCTGGTGCGCAACGCCGTGAACATACCGGCCCTGAAACCCGAGGTCCTGATGGCGGTGCGGCCCTATCTCGACCTGGCCGAGCGGCTCGGGCGCTTTATGGGACAGCTGAGCGAGGGGCGCACGGCGTCCGTAGACCTGGTTTACAGCGGGGAACTCTCCGCCCTGGAGGTGGGCCCGCTAACCATCGCCTTCCTCAAGGGGTTGCTGAATATCTTCCTCCAGGAGCAGGTGAATTTCGTCAACGCCGGGCTGGTGGCCCAGGAGCGCGGCATCAAGGTACACGAAACCCGCTCCTTCCGCGACGAGGACTATGCGAACCTGATCACCGCCAGGGTGACCACGGACCGGGGCGAGCATTCCCTTGCCGGCACCCTGTTGCAGGGGGGTGAAGCGCGGGTGGTGATGATCGACGGCTACCGCATCGATGCCGCGCCGGCGGGGCACATGCTGATCATCCCGCACATCGACAGGCCCGGGATCATCGGCCGCATCGGCACCCTTATCGGAAACGACAATGTCAACATCGCCGCCATGCAGGTGGGAAGGAAAGAAATCGGCGGCCGCGCGGTCATGGTGCTCAGCGTTGACAGTCCGGTGCCGGAGCATACACTGGCGGAGATCGCCAAGGGAGACGGCGTGTACGGCGTCAAAATGGTCAGCCTGTAAGTCCTTTGCCGGGGGGTGCAAGCGTGCTTGACCTGAAGTTCGTCCGCAAGAACCCGGACGTGGTGCGCAGTGCGTTGCAGAAGCGGGGGATGGCCTTCGACCTCGACGCCCTGCTCGACCTGGACGAGGTATGGCGGCAGAAGGTCTTCACGGTGGAGCAGTTGAAGAGCCGCCGGAACGCCGTGTCCGAGGAGATCGCCGCCCTGAAGCGCCAGGGCCGGCCGGCCGACCACCTTATCGAGCAAATGCGGGAACTGGGGGAGCACATAAAGGATCTGGACGAGGAGACGAAACGGCTGGAAGAAGAGATTCGGGGTCTTCTGCTCGAGATACCCAACATCCCCCACCCTTCGGTCCCGTACGGCAGGGACGAGAGGGACAACCCGGTGGTGCGCACGTGGGGCGAACCGCGCCGGTTCGCCTTCAACCCCCGCCCGCACTGGGAGCTGGGGGAGGCGCTGGACATCCTCGACTTTGCGCGGGCGGGCAAGGTGACCGGCTCGCGCTTCGCGTTTTACAAAGGGGCGGGGGCGCGCCTGGAGCGGGCGGTCATCAACTTCATGCTCGACCTGCACACGCAGAAGCACGGGTACAAGGAGATATTCCCGCCGTTCCTCGTGAATGCCGGCAGCATGGTGGGCACGGGGCAACTGCCCAAGTTCGCCGGGGACATGTTCAAGGTGGAAGGGGAGGATTACTACTTGATCCCCACCGCGGAGGTGCCGGTCACCAACCTCTTCCGCGACGAAATCCTCGACGGGGCGGACCTGCCCGTTTGCCTGGTGGCCTACTCGGCGTGCTTCCGGGCGGAGGCCGGGGCCGCCGGGCGGGAGACGCGCGGCCTGATCCGGCAGCACCAGTTCAACAAGGTGGAACTTGTCAAATTCTGCCGCCCCGAAGATTCGGACGACGAACTGGAGAAGCTGACGCGCGATGCGGAGGAGGTCCTGCAGCTCCTTGGACTCCCGTACCGGGTGGTCGTTCTTTGCACGGGCGACCTCGGCTTCAGCGCGGCCAAGACTTATGATATCGAGGTCTGGCTGCCCAGCTACGCCGGCTACAAGGAGATTTCGTCCTGCTCCAACTTCGGCGACTTCCAGGCCCGCCGCGCCGGCATACGCTACCGGCCCCGGCCGCGGGCGAAAGCGGAGTTCCTGCACACCTTAAACGGCTCCGGGCTGGCGGTGGGGCG
>DMDP01000130.1 GCA_003445475.1 Peptococcaceae bacterium
CATCTCTTTCATCTCCCGCCTGGCCGCCGAGGGCCGCGCACGGGCCGGCACCGTGAGTCTGGTGCGCCTGCAGGGCGCTCCGTTCACCCGCCATCTGTACCTGGTGCACCTGCAGTCGCGCCCGCTCACGCGCCCCGCCGCGGCGTTCATCGATTTTACCGCCGGCCGGGCGGCCCGTTACACCGGTACGGGCAAAAAATAAAGGCCCCGTAGCGAGGCCCTGGAGGATAACACCGGTCGGTTACATTAACAGGAACAGGAACCCTCGTGAGTGCCGCGGATGGTAAACCCGCTGCCAAACCAGGAACGGCCGTAATCGATCACGGCACCGGAAAGGTAGCGTGCCGCTTCGCGGTCGGCAACAAACTTCAGGCCGTCGATCTCGACCACGGCGTCGTCCTTGCCCGCTGACTCGTCCAGAGCCAGGCCGAATCGCGGCCCCCCTCACCCGATACCCTGAATGAACACACGGATCACGGCGTCGGGCTTCTGCTGCTCCGTAAGAACCTCCTTGAGCTTCTGTTGGGCCTTTTCCGTGACCGTCAGGTTCAATGCTTCACCACCCTTTCCCAGATGCTCAACCAGATACCCCACGGGGTATCTTGGTAGTATATGTTACAGGTTAGCCTGCCCGTTGTCAAGACCAAACTTTTTGCAAAAGTTTTTGAAAATAATAACACAATACCCGGCGGTTACCCGGTTCTTACTCCTGCTTGACCCTGCACGATGTTATCCGCTATGCTTGCTATAGGTATACCGGTAGGAGTATGGGGTGGCCGGAGGGGATGACGGTGGAAAAAGGTCTGTGCGACGAAGCGCGCGCCAGGATCATTAACCGTTTCAGGCGGATCGAAGGGCAGGCGCGGGGCATCCAGCGCATGCTGGCGGAGCATCAGGACTGCCGGGAGATTATCGGGCAGATATCGGCGTTGAAGGCCGCCGTGGAAAACGCCGGTAAGGCCTTCCTCATAGACTACGTGGAAAAATGTCTGGAAGAAGAGTTGGCCCGCGGCGGGGACTACAGGAAGACGCTGCGCGAAGCCCTGTCGCTTCTCTTAACCAGCCGCCTTAGCTAGCAGGGCCCGCGCCATTTCCAGGTCGCCCGGCTTGTCGACGTCGACCGCCACCTCCGGCAGCCGGGAGACCACAACCCGCCCGGTGATCCCGGCCAGCGCGGTCACTTTCCGTTCCGCGTCGGCCAGCGAGACGGTGCCGGCAAGGTACCGCAGGATAAAAGACGGCCCCAGCAAGAAGGCCAGGCGCAGGGGCTGTTTGCGCAGCCGGGCCATCTCCTCTGCCTTTTGCCTGATAAGTCCGTAGACGGCCGGGTTTAACAGGACCAGGTTGCCGCCGGTAAAACGGCCGTCGCGCAGGCGTACGTACGTGCGCTTCACGCCCGGGAATCGCTCTTCGACGTCCTCGCGGCGGACCACGGTGTAGTATATGTCGGCCGCCCGGTCGCCGCAGGCGGCCAGAAAAGCGTCTACGGCCGCGCCGGTGAGAAAGGGGACGTCGCCGGTAACCACCAGCACGCGCTCTTCGCAGGCCAGGGCTTTGAGCCCCCGCCCCAGGGTTTCGATAAGCGTGTCGCCGCCCGGTGTCAGTTCCACACCGGGTGGCAGGACGGGAGCCAGTTCGCGGGGGCCGGCCACGACGATGTTACCGGCGCCTTCCGCCGCCTGGAGCGCGTCCACCACGTAAGCCACCATCGGCCGCTCCCCGATCGGGATAAGCGCCTCGTAAGGGGCGTCGCTCGCGACGGCCAGCGGCCCCTTATTCGGGCTGCCCGCCAGCACGAGGCAGGCCACCATTTATTTCGCCTCCCCGAAACCGTTAAGCAGATTGGCCTCGGCGTTTTCAATGTGCTCGCGCGCCAGTTGTTGCGCCAGTTCCACGTTGCGCTCCGCAATCGCTTCCACGATCTTCTTATGCTCCTCCACGGCCCGGCGCGTACGCCCCGGCCGCGAAAGGGTCGCCAGGCGGAACCGCTGGATCTGGTCCTGCAGGTTCGATACGATTTGCACCAGGCGCTGGTTCCGGCTGGCACGGTAAATAAGGTCGTGGAAGTACGTATCCTGCTCGACCACCGTGTCGATGTCGCCGTCGTGAGACGCCTCGGCCAGGCGCACCAGCGAGCGCTCCAGTTCGTCCAATTCTTCCTCGGTGATGCGCTCCGCCGCCAGGCCCGCCGCCAGCGCCTCCAGGGCGGCCCGCACTTCGAAGACGTCGTTGATATCCTTTTCCGTGATGCCGGAAACATAAGCCCCCTTGCGGGGAACCATGACCACGAAGCCCTCGAGTTCGAGCTTCCTTATGGCCTCCCGCACCGGCGTCCGGCTCACCCCCAGTTCCTCGGCCAGGGTAAGCTCCATCAGCCTTTCCCCCGGTTTCAGGCGGCCCTGGATGATGGCCTCCCGCAGAGATTCGAAGACCAGCTCGCGCAGCGGCTTGTACGTGTCAAGCTTGATGGGCAAAAGCCTCTGTTCGCTCATCGACCCTCACCTCTCCCAAACTTACGCTATCCATTTTAACCGCAAAAGGCGCGGCAGGCAATAAAATGCTATGTCGAGGTGACCAGGGTCCTGATACCATAGGCCGTGAGGCGCGCGGCAACTTTGCGGGCACCCGGCGCGTCCGGGGTCAGGCCGAAAATGACCGGCCCGCTGCCGCTCATCAGCGCTCCCAGCGCACCGGCGTCCAGCACGGCCTGCTTGAGTTCCCGTAACTCCGGGTGCATGGCAAAGGTGACCGCCTCCAGTACGTTCTCCAGGCACGCGGCGATCTCTTTCACCTTCCCCGCGCGGAGCGCCCTCACCATTGCCTCGTTGTCGGGGCGTTTGCCCACCCGGGCGGCATCAAAGCGGGCGTAAACCTCTGCCGTAGAGACGCGCAGAGGAGGCAACGCGAGCACCACTCCCATAGCCGGCGCCGGGGGCAGAGGGGTCAGGATTTCCCCTTTTCCC
>DMDP01000210.1 GCA_003445475.1 Peptococcaceae bacterium
GCTTCCCGCAGCAGGGTCTCACGCAACTCGGGCAGCACCAGGGTAAAGACGATGATACTCGAAAAACCGCGGGCCTCCTCGATAATCTCCGGGATTTCCTCGGGGTGGGTCACGTAGGGAACCCGCCTGATGTCCACGTTACCGTGGTTGAACTGACTTGCAGCCGCGCGCGCCACAAGTTCCGCCGTTTCCCCGATGGAATCCGAAATGATGTAAATAACCGGCCGTACCTCCGGGAGGCCCGCCAAACTCATAGTCTCTTTCACTTACCCTCCCCCATTTCCACGAATAACCGCGTCACGTTGGTCTTGCTAAAACGACCGACCACCTGCAGACCCTCGCTCCCGTCCGGCCTGGCGGCGCGCTGCACGACGGGCAGGGCGTCCACTTCGTGGGCGACCAGGTTCTTGGCGGCCTTCCACGCCGTTTCGTCCGGATAGGCCACGGCGATGTTGGGCATGCGCGTCATGATCACCCCCACCGGCACCTTCTGCAGGTCCCTGCCGCCGAGGGCCACCTTGAGGAAGTCTTTACGCGAGACCACACCCTGCAGAAAAGCGTTCTCATCGGCCACAAACAGGGTACCGCAATCCTCCAGAAAGATGGTTACGATGGCATCGTGCGCGGTGCAATCCTCGCGTACCACCACCGGCCTCGACATGACCTCGCCCACCAGTACCCGCCGCAGGCGTTCGGCCACCACCTGGTTCGGGGACTTGCCGCTGAAATAATAACCCACCCGGGGCCTGGCCTCCAGGAGGCCGGCCATGGTGAGAATGGCCAGATCCGGCCGCAGTGTCGCCCGCGTCAGGGACAGCCTTTCCGCAATCTGCTCGCCGGTGATCGGTCCCTCACCTTTCACGATGTTTAGAATCGCCTCCTGCCGCTTAGTAAGCTGCATATACCCCTCCTCCGGCGCGAATTATGTCATACTAATAACTTCTACTGGGGAATTAACATGTATTTATACGCCGTGTATGCTTACTATTCCTGCCTGAAAAGAAATCAAGTCGCCACGACCAACCGGGAAAGGTCGGCCACTTTCCTTACCAACCCGGCTACCTGCCGGAGCTGGCTGAGGCGGTTGTGCCGCACCGCACGGTCCTCGCTCATTACCAGTACGGCGTCAAAGAAGCGGTCAACAGGACCGCGGAGCGCCGCCATAAGCGGCAGCGCCTCGGCGTAGCGGCGCGCCGCAAGCAGGGGCTTCACCCGTGCCGCCACTTCCCGGTAGGCGTTCAACAGTTCGGTCTCCGCAGGGTCTTCGAACAAGGCGGGGTCTACCTCGCCGTCCGGGGCGTTCTTAGCTAGATTATGCGCCCGGGTAAAGGCCGTATGCACGTCTTCGAAGGCCGGCGTGGTCCGGAAAACCGTCAGGGCGCGCCCCCGCTCCCAGGCGTCCCGGACATCGCCGGTACCCGCCGCCAGCACGGCTTCCACAACGTCCGCGGCCAGGCCCCGTTCCACGAACAGTCCCCGCAACCGCTGGGCCACAAACTCGCCCAGGCGGCTTACCACCTCTTCCCTGCCCAGCTTCAGGCGTCCGCCGTACAAATCGTACGCTTTGCGGAAGAGGTGCGGGGTTTCCAGGAAGATGTCCGCCTCAAGCAGGAGACGGCACATCCCCAGCGCGTGCCGGCGTAGCGCGTAGGGGTCCTGCGACCCGGTGGGTACGATACCCAGGCCGAAACAACCTACCAGGTTGTCGGCCTTTTCGGCCAGGCTCAGCACCCTCCCCGCCGCCGTAGCAGGCAGTTCGTCGCCCGCACCCCGCGGGAGATAGTGCTCGTAAATGGCCTGGGCCACCAGGGGATCCTCCCCGCCCCGCAAGGCGTACTCGCGCCCCATAACCCCTTCCAGTTCGGGAAACTCGTAAACCATGCTGGTAACCAGGTCGGCCTTGCACAGGCGCGCGGCCCGCACCGCCCGCTGCGCGTCGGCGGGGTCCAGGGCCAGCAGCCCGGCCAGGTAGGCAGCGAGGGCTTCCAGCCGCTCGGTCTTGTCGTAAAGGGAGCCCAGTTCCTCCAGGAACACAATCTTCTTGAGTTTTTCCACCTTCGCCGCCAGCGGCTCCTTGAGGTCTTCCTCGTAGAAAAAACGGGCGTCGGCCAGGCGCGCGCGCAACACCTTTTCGTTGCCCGCCCGGATGGTGTCGATGTGCTCGGCGGTACCGTTGTGGACGCCGATGAAGAGGGGCAGAAGTTTGCCGTCCGCCCCGTAAACCGGGAAGTAGCGCTGGTGCTCGCGCATGGGGGTAACGAGCACGGGCGGCGGCAGTTCAAGGTATGCCGCCGGAAAACGGCCGCAGAAAGCCGTGGGATATTCAAGCAGGTTGGCTACCTCGTCCAAGAGTTCCTCGTCCGGGAGCACCGTGCCCCCGGCGGCCTGCGCCGCCTCCTGCACCTGGCGCCAGACCTCGCTGCGCCGCTCGGCGGGGTTAACGAGCACAAAGGCCGCGCGGAGCGTGTCGACGTAGGTGCCCGGTTCGGTGAGCGCGTGGGGGCCTGAGCGCAGGAAGCGGTGGCCGTACGTGTAACGGTCGGCCCGGACCCCGGCCAGGGTAAAGGGGACGACGTCCTCCCCGTAGAGCGCCACGAGCCAGCGAATGGGGCGGATGAACTTGAGGTCGTAGTCCCCCCAGCGCATGCATTTCGGGAAGGAAAGCGAAGTGATGATGCGCGGGCCGAGTTCTTGCAACACCTCTGTTGTGGCCCGGCCGGGCTCCTCCTTGATGGCGAAAACGTAATCCGTATCGCCGACCTTGCGCACCACCAGGTCTTCGACACGCACACCCTGGTTTCTGGCAAACCCCTCGGCAGCACGGGTCGGCCGCCCTTCGGCGTCAAACGCAGCCTTACAGGGCGGCCCCTTCACCTCCAGGACAAGCGGCGTTTGCCGCGCCGCAAGGCCGAACACCCGCAGGGCCAGCCGCCGTGGTGTACCGTAAGTGCGTATGTCCTCGAAAAGGAGGCGCGCCTCCGCCAGCAACTGCTCGGCAACCGCCGCCAGTTCCTCGAGTGCGCCGGGTAGAAAGCGTGCGGGTATCTCTTCGGTGCCGATCTCCAGCAGAAAATCTTTCGCCAAGGTTATGCCCCCTTCAGGAGCGGGAATCCCAACTCTTCCCTTTGTTTTAGGTAGGACCGCGCCGCCATCCGCGCCAGGTGGCGCACGCGGGCAATGAAGCCGGTCCGCTCCGTGACGCTGATGGCGCCCCGCGCATCCAGCAGGTTGAAGGTGTGCGAGCACTTGAGGACGTAGTCGTAACCGGGCCAAACCAGACCCTTCTTCAGAATCCGCCCCGCCTCTTGCTCGTACATCTCGAAAAGCCTGAACAACATTTCCACGTCGGCGTCTTCGAAGTTATAGATGGAGTGTTCCACCTCGCCGCGATGATGCACGTCGCCGTAGGTGATGCCATCCGTCCACACAATATCGAAAACGCTGTCGCATCCCTGGAGGTAAAGTGCCAGGCGCTCGAGGCCGTACGTAATCTCGGCCGCGACGGGCCGGCAGTCAAAACCGCCGCACTGCTGGAAGTAAGTAAACTGCGTGATTTCCATGCCGTCCAGCCAG
>DMDP01000025.1 GCA_003445475.1 Peptococcaceae bacterium
GCCCCGCCTCGCCCATCCGCCGCTGGCGTTCGACGTCCCGTGCCAGGGCCGTGACCGCGTTTGCTATGTCATCCTCGCCCGCTAGCGTTTTAACATTTAGGGATCTTTCACCCGTGGTTCAGAGAAGCTCTGATTATCGTCTCGGCCAGAAGAAAGTCCATCACGGTATCGATATCTACCGACCTCTCCCTGGCCATTACGTATGCGTAGGTGCGCGGCCCAAACCAGGAATCCCGGTGGCGGATGAAGTCCCACCAAGCCAGGTAAATGGCCCCGTTTAAGCGGTAGAAAACGGGTAGTTCCTGCCTTTGCTTGCCCATTATTTCGGGCTTCAAAAAATCCTTCATGCAAAGGTCCGGCGGGAGGGTATTGCTCCACCAGGGGTGGTGCTCGGCCTCGCACACCGAAACAACGGCATCGGCCTTCCGCTCCACCAGCAAGCGGCAGGCCCCGACAATGTCCTCGCAACCGCGCAGGGGGCTTGTCGGCTGCAGGTACATCACCAGGTCAAACCTCCGCCCCCTCTTCTCCAGCCACTGCATCGCGTGGTGCAGCACATCCATCCCCTTTGCCGTATCCGTAGCCAGCTCTTGGGGACGGAGAAAGGGAACTTCCGCCCCCGCTTCCCGGGCCACGCGGGCAATCTCTTCGCCGTCGGTGGAAACAAGAAGGCAGTCAAAGACACCGCTTCTCCGAGCCGCCTCGACGGTGTAGGCCAGAAGCGGTTTCCCGGCCAGAAGCCTGATATTTTTTCCCGGCAAGCCTTTCGAGCCCGTACGGGCGGGAATGACACCGAGAACGGTCCTGTCCGCGTACATCCGGCTTCCTCACCGCCCTTCAAGCAGCTTCAGGCTCTGGCGGTACTCCTCCCACTGCCCTATGTCAAACCAGCGGCCGTGGTGGGGGTAAACCCCTACCCTGTAGCCACGCCCGCGCGCCAGCCCTATCAACTCAGTCATATGAATGAAATCCCGGCCGGAAACCAATGCCAGAACGTCCGGCTCCACGACATACAACCCGGCATTGACCAGGAGGTGAAAGTTGGGCTTTTCTTCCAGACTCTGCAGCCGGCCGTCTTCAACCCGTAATACGCCGTAGGGGATGGCAAACTCCTTGAGCGCACCCACCAACGTGAGGTGAAACCCGTGCTTCCTGTGATACTCCAGCAGGCTCTCGCAGTCAAGTTCCAGAATGACATCGCAATTCGTAACCACAAACGTACCCCTGACCATTTCCTTGAGCAGGCCGAGCGATCCTGCCGTACCCAGGGGTTCATCCTCTTCCACGAAGGCGACGCGGTAAGGCCGGCCGCCATCCTCCGTGAAGTACAGGCGAACCACTTCCGCCTTGTACCCAAGCGTCAGTATGAACTCGGCAAACCCCTGCTCGTAGAACCTGTCCATAATAACCTCCACTATGGGCTTGTCCCCGAGCGGGATCATAGGTTTGGGAAGTATTTTCGTGAAAGGATCGAGGCGCGTTCCCTTGCCTCCCGCCATGATAATCACCTGTTCGTCCCGCTTCGCCCAGCGACGCTCAAACAGGTCTACCCACAGGAGAAGATCCACCACTCTTCCCGCTGCGTCCACCAGAGGAACGTGGCGAATACTGTGCTCCAGTATCAGGCGGCGCGCCGCCTCCAGGGACGCCCCGGCAGGCAGAGCGCGCGGCTTCCCGTTCATCACCTCCGCCACGGGCACTTCCAAATTGCAGCCCCGCAGGAGAACCCGCCGCACGTCCCCGTCGGTGATGGTCCCCAGCAGCCGCCGCTCCTCGTCCACGACAATGATGATCTGCAGCGCGGCCCTATCCATGCGGGGCAGCACCTCGCCGAGCCTCTCATGGGGATAGGCCAGGACCTTTTCCAGCTCTTCCGCCCGCCGCCTCACACGCAAAACCCCTTCCACTCACCTTAAACCATATCCCAGTCGAGCACCGTGCCGGCAGCAATATTCACCCGCGCCTGCCGGCCGACCACCACATCGAACATTTTGGGCGGGATGCCCGTCCCCGGCCTCCTGACGGCCAGCTTTTCTTCAGTAATTACTTCCCCCGCCGCGATGTCTTTCGCGGCCACCAGGCTGCGCCGGGCATAAGGCATGTTCTCCCTCTCACCGGCGCCGGGCCGCTTTATGCCGTCTCCCAGGGCCTTTTCGACGTTACGGATGGCTCCGACCATGGCAGCCAGTTCGTGAGGCTCGAGGGAAGCTCTATGGTCGGGCCCTTCCATACGCCTGTCCAGGGTAAAGTGCTTCTCCACCACGCACGCCCCCAGAGCCACGGCGGCCACGGCCACTTCAATACCCAGAGTGTGGTCGGAATAGCCGACCGGGAGCCCGAAAGCCTGCTTGAGCGTAAGCATGGCCCGCAGGTTGACTTCTTCGTAAGGCGCAGGATAAGCCGTAGTGCAGTGCAGGAGCGTGATCTCTTGCGCGCCGGCCTGCCTTAAAACTTCCACCGCTTCCTCCACCTCGCCCAGCGTGGCCATGCCGGTGGAAACAACAAGCGGCTTACCCCGTGCCGCCACGTAGCGCAGAAAACGGTGGTTGGTCAGTTCGCCGGAAGGGATTTTAAACAAAGGAACCCCAAGCGAATCCAGCAAATCCACGCTCCGGCAGTCGAAGGGGGTGGACAGGAAGACTATCCCGGCACGGTCACAGTAATCCTTCAGTATACGGAAATCCTCCTCGGAGAGGGCAAGGCGGCGGATCATCTCAAGCTGCGACTCGTCGCGGCCGGGCATATTAGTCTTCTGGTAGGGCGCCCTTGTGGCCGAAGCACTCACCACTTCCTCGGGGACGAAGGTTTGAAACTTCACCGCGTCGGCGCCGGCCGCTACGGCCGCATCCACCAGCTTTTTCGCCAGCTCGAGACTCCCGTTGTGGTTTACGCCCGCCTCGGCGATAATGAAAACGGAGCGGTTACCCGTCATACCTGGCCACCTCTTCCGGCGTTGGGAAATCCAGCTTTTTCTCCAGCAACCGCCTGCCCAGAGGAACGGACTCAAGCACAGAAACAACCCTGCCGCTTACATTCCCGTCCCCGTAGGGATCGTATGGATTTTTCACCCGGCCGAGGCGGGAACGGAATTCGGTGTCGTACAGCGCCTTTCTCAAAGCCGCAATGATGGCTTCCCTATCCCAGGGAACATCAATTACGCTCTCCGCCCTGATGCGGCCCTTTTGCCTGTCGCCGATATTAACGGTTGGCACCTTGAGAGAAGGCGCTTCAATGATACCGCTTGAGGAGTTGCCCACCACCGCGGCGGCATGTTTCATAA
>DMDP01000026.1 GCA_003445475.1 Peptococcaceae bacterium
CGTCCTGAGCCTGTTCAACAGGCGAAAGATGATGCGTGGGGAATAAAAAGACATAATGACCTTCCCCTACCTCTGCAGCTGCTCCACCCGCTCGCGGGGGCTGATGATGCTCGTTATCTTCACGCCGAAGTTCTCGCCCACGACCACCACCTCGCCGCGGGCCACTGGGACGCCGTTGACCAGGATCTCCACCGGTTCGTCCGCCAGGGCGTCGAGCTCCACGATGGCCCCGGGGCCGAGCTTGAGCACATCCCGGATGGGGCGCCGCGTGCGGCCGAGAACCACGGTGACCTTCAGCGGGATGTCCAGCAAGAGGTCGAGTTTTTCCGGTTCCACGGTTGCAGGGCCCGTGTCGAACGCGGGCGGGGTGTAGGGCTGCGGCTCGGGAACCGGAGGCGGCGCCGCGGCTGCCGCGGGCGTCTCCGCGGACGCCGGCGGCGCGTCTGCCGCCGTCTCTTCCGTTGGCGCGGCCGGCTGCGCGGAAATGGCGTCGACCCCCTGCCAGAGGAAGGAGGCCAGGCTCCTGGCCGTTTCCACCCCCATCAATTGCAGGATCTCCGTGTCCAGGAGGTCATCCACCGTCATCTTGAAGGCCGTGACCACCACCGGCTCGTCCACGTGCAACTCGCTCTCCGCGTCGACGTCCTCCGCGGTCTTGAGAACGCTGGCCTGCGGCGGCGAAATGGCGACGCGCCGGTTGAAGACGGTCGACATGGCGGTGGCCGCGGAGCCCATCATCTGGTTCATGGCCTCGGACGCGGCGCTCAGTTCGAGTTCCCCGAGTTCCTCCTGCACGCCCGTGCCGTCGCCCCCCATCATGAGGTTGGCGATGACGGCGGCGTCCCGCTCCTTGATGACCAGGAGGTTCGACCCGGAAAGCCCTTCGGTAAAGGTGACCTCGATGACCAGGTAGGGAACTCTGAAGCCCCGCAGCAGTTCGCGCCGCGTGGTGGTGTACACACGGGGGCTGGTGATGGCCACCTTGCGCCCGAGCAGGGTGGAAAGGGGCGTGGCTGCGGAGCCCATGGCGATGTTACCGATCTCGCCCAGGGCGTCCTTTTCCTCCTGCGTTAGATCCTTTTCGGGAGCCGCACCGGCCGCCTCCTGCTCCCGGACCGACCCGACGAGGGCGTCGATCTCTTCCTGCATTAACATCTCTGAGCCGTCGTGTTCAGCCAACCCTGTCATCCACCTCCCGCAGGCCGGTTACCTGCGCCGCGCGCAACCGCCCGCGCGTGCCGGCCTGTACCGAGAATTTTATGCGGCCCCCCACCAGGAGATCCATGTCTTCCCCCACGCGCCGCAGCAGCGGCAGGACGTCGCCCACCTGCAGTTGCAGGAAGTCGCGCACGGTGATTTCGGTTTCCCCGGCGACCACGGCCAGGTCCACCTCGGCCCGCTCCAGCCAGTAGCTGAGGCGCCTCATCTCCTCGTCCCCGGGGGCGGTGGCCTGGGCGTACCGGTAAAAGCTCGCCAGGCGCGCCAGCATGGGGTCCAGCAGGCTGTACGGGAAGCACAGGTTGATGAGGCCGGGGGCCGCGCCGTGCACCGCGGTGGTCATGGTGATGACCGCCACCACCTCGCTCGGCGAGATCACCTGCAGCAGCCGCGGGTTGGTTTCCACGGCCTCCACCTTCGCCGTCACCGGGAAGATGTCCTGCCAGGCCATGCCCAGCTTGTCGAGGATCCTGGCGTTCAGTTTCTTTATCACGGCCAGCTCGATTTCCGTGAACTCCCGGATCCTGTCCGGCGTCCGCCCGACGCCGCCGAGCAGGACGTCCACCACCGGGAAAAGGAAGTAGGCGTTGGTCTCCATCACCGCCAGGCCCTTGAGCGGCTCCACGGAGAAGATGGTGAGCACCGTGGGCGCGGGCACCGACCGCAGGAACTCGTCGAAGGTGAACTGGTCCACCGAGCTCACCTGCAGGGATACGTTGAAACGCAGGTACCCGGAAAGAAAACTGCTGAGGATGCGCGCGTAGTTGTCGTGCACCATGTGCAGGGTGCGCAGCTGGTCCTTGGAGAACTTGTTGGGACGGCGGAAGTCGTAGGGTTTGTGGGTGACCGCCTCGGTCGTTTGCTGCATCTCCTCGACGGTGACTTCCCCCGCCGACAATGCCTGCAGCAGGCGGTCGATTTCCGCCTGGGACAGAACTTCCTGCACGGTTTCACCTTCCGTAGGCTCCTAGTTGCGCGCCAGCACCCGTTCGATGGCCTGGATGACGCGGTCCTGCTGGAACGGTTTGACGATGAAGTCCTTGGCGCCGGCCTGGATCGCCTCCATAACCATGGCCTGCTGGCCCATGGCGCTGATCATAATGATGTTGGCCTCGGGGTCGATCTGCCGGATGGCGCGTACGGCCTGCACGCCGTCCATCTCCGGCATGGTGATGTCCATGGTCACCAGGTCGGGCTTCGTCTCCTTGTACAGCGTGACGGCGGCCGCACCGTTCTCCGCCTCTCCCGCCACTTCGTAGCCGTGCTTGGTGACGATGTTCTTGATCATCATGCGCATGAAGGCCGCGTCATCGACGATGAGAATCTTTTTGCTCAAGGCGATCCCTCCCGTGTATTCTACAACGCGATACCCAGCGCCGCCAGGATTGTTTCCAGGTAGCCCGGTTGCAAGAGCATTATGAAGTGGCCTTTGACCCTCTCGGCCTCCTGGACGAAATCGGTCTCGATGAGCAGCACGAGGTCGTCGCACCCCGAGGCGGCAAAGGAGGCGGTGATGACCGCTCCCAGCATGTCGAAGGCGAACATGGGAACGGCCGGCAGGATTTTGAAGCCGGTCATGCCGGCGATGGCGCTCACGAACGCGCCGGTGAGGATGTTGCCCGCCTCCGCAATCACGGAGCGCCCGAGGGCGTCGAGCTCCCGGGTCGTGCCGCGGGGCCGGCCCAGGAGCATGTCGATCAGGTAGAAGGCGCTCTCCCGGTTGAAAAGGTACAGCACCGTGCCCTTGATATCGCCGTCGATGCGCAGGTGCACGCCGGCCACCGGCTCCTCCAGGCCGCCGACGCCGGCGAGAACATCTTCCAGGGGCGAAAACAGCGCGCTGGGGACGGTAACGCTGACCCTGGTGCCCAGGAGTCCGGCCAGGGCGGTGGCGGCATTACCTATCCCGATGTTCCCTACTTCCCGGAGCGCGTCAAGACAAAGGGGCGGCAACTCCTTCGTGGATCCCATAACCCCTCACCTCGCTTCGGTCCGCAGGTGTGTCTTGTGCACCTTGCGGTAAAAACAGGTGCCCACTTTCTCCAACCCGATCTCCCGGTAGTTGAAGATGCTCTCGCTGGCGCCGACAAAGAGCACGCCCCCCGGAACGAGCGCCCGCACAAACCCCGCGTTGAGCCGGTCCTGCGCCTCGCGGGTGAAGTAGATCTGCACGTTGCGGCACACGATGAGGTCGTATCCCGTCCGGTACGGGTGCGTCAGCAGGTCGTGCACCCGGAAGGTGACCCGCCGCCTGATCTGGTCATCCACGACCCACGCGCCGTCTTCCTGCCGGAAGAACCGCCGGCGCCGCGCGGGCGAAACGTGGCGCAAAAGGTCTTCCGGGTACCGGCCCGCCCTCGCCACCTCCAGGATGCCGGGGTCGAGGTCGGTGGCCTCGATCCGGTGCTGCCGCCCCGGCGCCAGTTCCTCGAGGATGATGGCCAGCGAATACGGCTCGGCCCCGTTGGCGCACGCCGCGCTCCAGACGCGCAGCTGCGGCTTGGCGGCCAGCATCTCCGGCAGCACCCGCTCTTCCAGGTACCGGAAAAGGTGCGGGTCGCGGAAGAACTCGGTGACGTTGATGGTCAGGTAGTCGATGAACTCGCGCTGCGCCTCGGGGTCCGACGCGAGCAGCCGGTAGTAGGCGGCGTAGTCGGCCACCCGCCGCCGCGCCATGAGCGCGTGCAGGCGGCGGAGCAACTGCTTTTCCTTGTAGCCGTCGAGGTCGAAACCGAGGCCTGCCCTGACCTTTTCCTTGAACAGCTCAAAGGTCATTTAGATCACCTTCATCCTGGCGCCGAGCATGCGGATGATGACCTGCCCGGTGGCCGTGTCCAGGATCATGGTGCGGCCGCCCGTCCCGCCCACGTCTTCTGCCAGGATCTTTATGCCGAGGTCTTTCAGCACCCGCCGCGCGATCTCCGCGTTTCTCGCGCCGATGTTGAAGAGGAACTTCTCGTCGGCCCCGGCGAACATCTGCGCCCCGCCGGCCAGCTTCGCCTCGAGCCGCTTCAAAGAGGCCCCCTCCCGCCGCAGGGCGTCCACCAGCACGGGAATGCCGGTGTCCGCGTACTTGGCCGGCTTGAGCGCGTTGCCCGCCGCCTGGCGTGCTTCCGGCAGCATCACGTGCAGGAGCCCCCCTACCCCGGTGCCGGGGTCGTAAAGGCTCACGCCCACGCAGGAACCGAGGCCCACGGTGATCAGGCGGTGAGGCTTCCCCGTTACCTTATAATCGGCAATCCCCACGTGAATCTCAAGTATTTCTTCCATCCTACCCCATCATCGTGCTTGTCTTGTATAATGACGGCATTTTCAGCGGGGACCGAGGTCGTTGGCTTCGGCCCACATTTCGTCCGCCGCCTGGACGGTCCGGGCCGCGGCCTGGTAGGCGCGCTGGGCCAGGAGCAGCGCCGTCATCTCCCCGGCCAGGTCGGTGTTGGACGCCTCCAGCCGGCCGCTCCTTACGGTGCCGGCCCCCTCGCCGGGCGCGGCCTCCCGCGGCGCGCCGCTGGCGTCCGTGGCCGCGAAGAGGTTGCCGCCGCGGGCCTCGAGCCCCGCCGGGTTGGCGAAGGTGTAAAGCTCCAGCCGCCCGGCCTCCTCCGTTGTACCGTCGGCGTTAACCGCGGTAACGGTGCCGTCCGGCCCGATCTGCACCGATACCGCCCCCTCGTCGACGGTTATTTCGGGTTCAACCGCGTACCCCGCCGCGTTCACCAGGCGGCCCTCCGCGTCCAGGTAAAAGGTCCCGTCGCGCGTGTAAAGCGTCTCGCCGCTCGGCGTGGTCACGCCGAAGAAACCCTCGCCCTCTATGGCCAGGTCCAGGGCGCGGCCGGTGGCAAGGGGCGTCCCGGGGGCGCCGTCCCGCAGGGTGGCAACCACCGCCGTCCCGGTGCCGGCCTGTGCCCGCGCCGCGGCCCCGCCCGGCGGAATGCCGCGCGGAGCCAGGTCCTGGTAGAGCAGGTCCGCGAAGCACGGGCGGGCGGCCTTGAAGGCCGTGGTGTTCACGTTGGCGATGTTGTTGGCC
>DMDP01000141.1:0-1925 GCA_003445475.1 Peptococcaceae bacterium
TCGAGATCGGCAAAGACTATAACGGCGCCAGCGGCACTATTACTTTCGATGACCAGGGCGACCGGGTAAGCGGCGTCTACGAGGTCTGGAAAGTGGTCAAGGAAGGCGATGAATACAAGAACGTACGGGTGAAGCTGATTCCGGTCGAATAGCCTGCGACTTCGCGACCCCTCCGGGTGGAGGGGTTTTTCTTTTTCCGTGATAGAAGGCGGCAGCGCGACAGATGCTAATACCGGCGAGGTGGGAAGCCTTGCTGGTTACGCTTGTGCTGCGCACGGTCCTGATCTATTTTTTCGTGCTGGTCATCCTGCGCCTGATGGGCAAGCGCGAGATCGGCCAGCTATCGCCTTTTGATTTCGTGGTGGCGATCATTATCGCCGAGCTGGCCACCATTCCCATCGAGTCGCCTCGAACCCCGTTGTGGCTCGGCCTGGTCCCCATCACGGTATTGGCCGTCCTGGAGATCGGCTTTTCCTACCTTGCCCTGCACTCGCGCCGGCTGCGCCGCTTGTTTTACGGGATACCGCAGGTGGTGGTCGCGCACGGCAAGCTGGTGCCCGAAGAGATGCGCCGGGCGCGGTACAACCTCGACGACGTAACGGCCCAGTTGCGCGAAAAGGGATACCCGGACCTGACGCAGGTGGAGTTCGCCATCCTGGAAACGTCGGGCGAACTGAGCGTGATTCCCAGGGAAGGCGCCCGGCGCGACCACGGCGGACCCTGCCTTGCCGGCCACGATGGCCTGCCGCGCGTGCTGGTGATGGACGGGGAGGTGGAGCGGGAGAACCTCACGGCCGCGGGCCGCGACGAAGCCTGGCTTGCGGCGGAGCTGGCCGCGCGCGGCCTGGCGGTCCGCGACGTCTTTATTGCGATGCTGGCCCGTGACGGTTCTTTATTTGTCCAGCCCCGCCGGGAAAAGCGGCAGGATTTTGTCAAATAATGGCGTATTCCTACCCCTAATCCTGGAACAGGGGCACGCTATGCAACTGGGAAGACGCGAGATGGCCGTGGTGCTGCTGTTCGCGGCGGCACTGGTTTTTGGCCTTGGATACAAGTACGCGCAAATCAAGGCCAGGGAGGCCCTGCCGCCGGTGCTCGAGGAGCCGGCGGCCGAGGAGCGGCGGGAGATCGCCGTGCACGTGGCGGGAGCGGTGGCGCATCCGGGGGTGTACCGCCTGCCGGCCGGGTCGCGGGTGGCGGACGCCGTAGAAAAGGCGGAGCCGCTTCCCGACGCGGACCTTGACGCACTCAACCTGGCCAGGGTGCTTAAAGACGGCGAAAAGGTCTCTGTTTTGGCGAAAGCGCCGGAAATGGCTTTGCCCGGTATGCCTTTTTTGTCCGGCCCGACGAAGGCGGGTAGCTCGGCCGGCGGCAAGATCAATGTCAACACGGCCGACGCGGCCGAACTGGAAAAACTGCCGGGGATCGGCCCGGCGCTCGCCGAGCGGATCATCCGGTACCGCGAGGAAAACGGCCCCTTCATCAGCGTGGACGACCTCCTGAACGTCAGCGGCATCGGCGAGAAGAAGCTGGAGGCCCTTCGCGATTATGCGACCGTCAACTAGGGAGTGGAAGGTGACAAGGCCGTTGGTCACCTTCCTTTTTCTTTACGCCTTTGGCATCGTTCTCAGCCAGTACTACCCCTTTCCCGCCGGACCGGCGCTGCTGGCCACCGTTGCCGTTCTCCTGGTGGCGGCGTTGTTGTACCTTGCGGCCTGGCGGCGCCAGAACCTCCTGGTCTTTTTCCTTTTCGTTCTTCTGGGCCTGGTGGCCGGCCGCCTGGGCGTCGAAAGCCGGGCGTCTTCCCTCGAATCCCTGGTGGGGCACGTGGTCACCGTGCGGGGCACGGTGGCGCAGGACCCGGACGTGCGGCCGGGGCGGGCGGCCTACATCCTCGCCCTGGAAAAGATGGCGGTCGGCGAGAA